>NZ_JADEXR010000231.1 GCF_015206995.1 aff. Roholtiella sp. LEGE 12411
ATCAACAGCAATAGCTCCGATTCGGGATCTAACTCCTGTACCGTCTGGGCCAACTGATTCTGTTTAATTAAGATTTGTTTGTAATCATTCGTATTACAAGCAATGATTGCGATCGCCCGATCTGACAGATGCGTGTGGTTCAAGTGATGCCAGAACCAGCTTAAGCGCGATCGCACTGTCGCTCTTTTTAAGACGTTCTGAAAGCGAGTTTCCCTGAAAGAGCTAATAATCCACTTCTCTAGGGCGTCGGAATTATGGGGTGTGTGCGGAACTGAGACTACCCCTGACAGTCTAACCTCGACAACCTCTTTTATTGGGCTTTTGCCATTTTTCACAATATTTTCCTCTCAAACTTGGTCTTCAAGCTTCAGAGGGGGTTTATCAAGAAGGTTAAGGGGGAAAGGGGATTTTCTTCACTCCTTTCCCCTTGACCCTTCTTTAATGCGCTGCTACTATTTTTTGCTACCAAATTCAGGTTTTTTATTAATCAAATTTAACTTTACACAAAATACATGAATTTTTATAGCCAAAATACACTGCAAGGAATGGACTTTCCATGCGGCAGATCCTATAATGGATCTGGCAGCGCGGTAAAAACTCTCGGACAATTTAAGTGGTACTAAGTCGCCAAACTATAATAGCCACTGATTTTGTTCCTTCGAGATCAACCCCGCTCTGAGGTTATATGCAATTTAAACCACGCACAAAGCGCTACTCCTTAGTGGCGCTTTGTGCGTTAAATTGCCGAACTGTTGTATCTTCACCTCCATACCTCCTTTTAATTAAATTTATATTACACAAGTCCTGGACATCCGGAATCTAGTTTTGTCTCGTCTTTCAGTTAAATCTTCCCACATGATCTACTCTTGACCAACTTTAGTGAGGTAAGCTACCGAACAAGGTTGGCATCATGTCATTTGGGTACAGTTATAGTTGAAATGTGACTATTATGACTATTTAAGGATACAGTGTTGTTACCTCTAATAAGTATAATTTTAATTATATATCCTGAAGTGGTTATTATAGCAAGCAGTATATTATTAGTAAATTAAGCCTAAATCTAGCTTGGCATCAAAAAAGTCCATATCATCTGCCATCGAAACCAGGACAAACGCACGGGATTTTTGAAATCCCTCCTGGATAAGGATCTGGATGAAAAAATAGCCTATGTATGGGCTTCGGAACGAGTTACACATGCGTTTGACTTGCATCAAAACAAAAAGAAACTAGATTCTTTTGATAGAGGACTATAATTTAGCATGAATTTATACACAGAGAACTTGCTAGACATAGAGAGAATATTAGAGATATTAGAGGAGCAAGTACTTCAACATACTGGCAGAAATTTGTTGAAATCTGAGATAGCGGTAATAAAAGGGTCTTGGGATGGAAAGGATTACAAACAAATAGCAAGTGATTATGGATATAACGCGCACTATTTGCATAAAACAGTAGGTCCACAGTTGTGGAAAATACTTTCAGAAGCTATCGGGAAGGGAGTTGAGATAAAAAAAACGAATTCAAAAAATATTTTAATTGAATTAGTAAAAAAAGATTATCTTACAAGACTAGAAATATCAGAATCGGACAATAATTCTTTAATAGGTAAAGTTAAATTCTGTGGTGATCCGCCTGAAATAGTATCTTTTCATGGTAGAGAAGAAGATATTCATTATTTAAAGAACCAAATTATACTTTTTAAACAACGTTGTGTGTGCATAACTGGAGTTGGAGGAATTGGAAAAAGTCTACTAGTTACTAAACTAATAGAAGAAATACTTTTGGAGAATCCTGACAGGTATGATTATGTTATTTGGAAAAGAGTTGAACCTTCTTCATCAATTAGTGAAATAGTTACGGATTTAATTAAAATTTTCCATGCAGAGTATGAAGAAGATAAATCTTTTAAAGACAAGATTTTTTTAGTTTCAAAAATTTTTTCTTCTTATAAATGTTTGCTAGTAATAGATGGATTTGAAGCTTTAGTGCAAACAGGGAACTTTGGAAATCAAGCAGACTTTGAAGATTTCTTTAATGGAATTACCAAAGAACAGTACTTGAGCTGTGCAATTATTACAAGTCAATTACCTCTAAAAGAATTTGCTTATGCTATTGTAAAGTTGCCTGTTTTATATTTAAAGTTAGAAGGTTTAGACACAAATGCAGCAATAGAAATGTTACGAAAAAAAGGTTTAAGGGGGAAAGAGTGCAAAGAGTTAATTGAAACTTATCGTGCAAATCCATCAGATTTGGAGGCAGTTGCTGAGAAGATTAATCGCTATTTTGGAGGGAGTATTCAAAGATTCCTTGAATACAAGACTACTGTGATGGGAACACAATTTCAATTAATGTTGCATTTACAATTTGGGAATCCTGGATTTTTAAGCAAATTGCAAAGAAAAATACTGATTTATTTAGCAGAGCAGACAGCAGTAAATCAAACTGCTGTTCTATTTTCTACGCTGGTTAAGTATTTAAAAGAACAATTTGGAGAAGTATCAATTTCTGGAATAATGACAGAAATTGAGGTTTTGGAGCAACGTTCATTAATTGAAACTAGTAATGAATTAAGTAAACAAGAAGTAAGTTATAGCCTCCAACCAGTTGTTAGAAAGTATATTTTAATAGATCCACTTGGTTTAGTATATGAAACTTCTGGTAAAACACGATTGAATAATTGGATGGAGGCTGGGTAGAACCTGTGGTGTACTGTATAAACCCATTTTGTCCGCAGCGCCAGAATCCTGATGATGCCAGTCATTGTTTAGCTTGTGGAAATCCTCTAGTCATAAATGGACGCATTCGTTTACTACGTCCCTTGCGTTCTTTGACTGAAAATCCACTTACTTATACAGACATTTTTGAGGTTGAGGATACTTCCACTTCTTTGCATCCTCAACCTCAAAGAAGAGTAATGAAAGTATTAAAGTGGATTGATGATCCTAAAGTAGTAGAGCTACTTCGACAAGAGTCAATTATATTACAGACTTTAGATCATCCTGGAGTACCTAAGTCTAGCAGAGGAGATTACTTTCCTTTTGCGCTGAATGGCAATATTTTAGTGATGCATTGCTTAGTAATGCAGAAGTTTGAAGGAGAAAATTTAAGTGATTGGATAAAAATACATGGGCGAATTTCGCAGGATATTGCATTGGATTGGTTGTTGCAATTAGTTAATATTCTTGATCTCGTACACCGAAATGAGTATTTTCATAGAGATATTAAACCAGACAATATTATTCATCAGCCGGATGGGAAAATAGCACTTATTGATTTTGGTGGAGCGCGTGAAATTAGTAGAACATTCTTAGCGAAACTTAGCACTAATAGAGGAACTAGTACAGGAACTAGTATGGGCTATGAGATAACTAATATTCGGTCAGCTTATTATTCTCCTTTAGAGCAAATTAATGGACAAGCTGTACCACAGTCAGACTTCTACGCACTTGGTAAAACTTTCGTTTATTTGGTAACAGGTATTTCTTTAGCTAATATTAAAAGTGATGAAAAAACAGGAAAATTAGTTTGGAGAGATAAAGCACAGCATATAGATAAATTTTTGTCAGATTTGATTGATGATTTAATTTCTCCTTTTCCTGGTCAGCGTCCGCAAAATACCCAAATAATTCTACAACGATTAAATGAAATTCCTCAACAGAGAAAAATCTATAGACTAACTAGGTCTAAAGCATTCATATTCAGTGTCTTGTTTGTGTTTTTTACTCTAATAGGGTTTGGAGGTTTCAGAATACTTTTACCTGCAATGGCGAATAATCTAATAGCCCAAGGGAAAAAGTCAGAGATAGCAAATGATTCTAAAGCTGCACAAAGCTATTTTAATCAAGCGATAGAATATAATTCCCAACTTAAATCTTCTGTTGCTCAGTTTTACTTAGAACAAGCTGCTCGTTATTTTAATGACTTAAAACTAGCTAGAAAATATTATGAATTAGCTCTTAAGTATAGTGATAAAGATATAAATATTTACAATAGTTTAGCTGTAGTTTGTTGGCAACTAGGAGATATTGCTTGCGCTCTTGATAATTATCAAAATATTTTGATATTAAAGCCCAATGATTGGGAGGGATATTATAGATTAGGAAGTTTTTATGACGAAGAGGGGAAAGAGGATTTAGCTCAAGAACAATATAAAATAGCAATTAAAATTAATAAGAAAGCAGTGCCTGCGATCAATGATTTATCGCGCCTCAGCAATCTCAAGGGAGACTACAATCAGGCTGCTGCGTTAGCGCTTGAAGGGTTGAGCATGACTGAAGACCCAAAGCTACAAGCTGCTTTATATAAAAACTTTGGCTGGGCAAAGTTCATGCAAAATCAATATAGCGAGGCAGAAAAATATTTACAAAAAGCGAGTGATTTAGATAGCAAAAGAATAGATGCTGTTTGTTTGCTTGCTAAGGTGCAAGAAGCTTTAGGTAAAAATGAGGACGCTAGACTTTCATGGGAAATCTGTATGATTGCTAGGACTGATCAGCAAGATGTTTTCAAGTGGAGGCAGGAATTGCTAGACCGCCTTACCGATAATTCAAAAATCCTTAATATCAAGTAGCTCTTTGCTTGGTTATCAAATTTATGTATGCTGATAGCAGGCAAGTAAGTATATAAAATTTTTGATGAAATCTTTACTCAACCATACCAAGAAAAAAGTTTCTAAACTTCAAGTTGCAACGCTCGGATTGGTATTACCATCAATATTACTTTTGTCAAGTATTAACAGCGCAGAAAGTCGGACTCAATCAGTAGCAACAATAAGGGATAGGTGCAGTAAGTTTATAGGCCGAGTTTCTAGCTCAGGGGATCTTTACTTGCCAAGTGGAAGCCGACTGTGCCAGGGGGATCGGATTAATCCAGCCAAGGGAGCTACAGTCAAGGTCTTGTGCTATTTAAATGGAAATTTTGTGTATTTGAAGCAGAGTACTGTGTTTAACCAACCAGACACCTGTGCAGTGCCGCAAGAGATAACAGAGCTATGTACGGGCTTGAATCCGAGTAATTGCTATAACCCTAAGAGTCCGGGCGAGGAAAAAGAAGCACCAACATTAGTCAGTCCGTATGGCAGTTCTATGTTGAGTACTAACCCTGTGATATCTTGGAATGCTGTTCCTAACGCTACAAGCTACACAGTAATTGTCAGTGGTTATGAATTTTATTGGGAGACAACAGTAGATAAAGGTGTTACTATGCTGCCTTATCCAAAAGAACAAAAACAATTGCAATTTGGTAATGTGTATAAATTCACTGTCATTGCAAACAAAGGCGAATTGTTCTTAAATGCTGAACCTTTAGTAGTTAGTGTTTTGCCTGAAGAAGAGCAAAAAGAAATTGCACAAAAAGTCAAGCAGATCAATGAATTAAACTTACCTCCAGACGAAGCAGCCATTTTCGATCTACATGCTATATATATGTCCAGGAATCTTTTAAATGAAGCAATTGAGACATTAAAAGCACGAGTAGCAGCGGGAAGCCAAAACCCAACTGTTTACAGAGTACTAGCAGATCGATATCTAGAAGCATGGTTGCCGAATGAAGCGCTTCGTAATTATAATATTGCAGATAAATTAGCGAGGCGTACTGGAAACTTAAATGAATTAGCTAGAGTGCAACAAGGACTAAAGTTAGTAAAATTTCATAACAAATAAATGGAACCATAAATTGATCATTTTGATCAATTTATGGTTGTCAGACCATAGAATTTCACAACCATCCGCCAACAAGAATAAATCCTGCCCAAAAAAAAGGGTGGCTGTATCTAGAGTCTGATACTAAAATTAATTGTGCTTGACGTAATGCTTCTGCTTTGGGAACACCATTTTTCAAGCTTTTGTAAAATTGTTCCATAAGTAAAGCAGTAGAGTCAGCATCTACTTTCCACAAAGTTGCTATTGTAGTTCTTGCGCCTGCTTGTGCAGCTACTCCAGCAATTCCTAGTGCTGACCTCTTATTGCCTTTGGCGGTCTGACAAGCACTTAAAACTAATAATTCAATTCCATCTTCATGAGATCGAGCGCTTAATTTTAGTAGGCTATAAAACTCTAATGCGTTAATCGCTTTGTCCCAAGTAAAGAACATTGTTCTTTTAGCTTCAGAGCTAAATTGAGCGTGAGTAGTTAAATGAACAATAGGAAAGTTAAAACTACTCAACTGTTGCCCAAGTGCTTGGCTAGTAAACTTTTCGTTTAGCAAGACTTTTGAAGAAGAAGTTTGTTGCTTTACATCTTGTATCTCCTCTTCCACTCTTGGTAGTGCTTTCAAGCCTTCAATAGCATTTAAAGTGTCGAAGTTAGGATTGATTTCAGACAGCCCACCAATTAAAGCTCTTAACTGATTTTCAGGTAAGAGCTTAGGCTGTCGAACTCTAGAGTTTAAAGTTTGAGCAATACTGTAACGTTTAAATAAATAATCTTTGCCATTATGAAGCAGTCCTATTGGTAAGCTTTGGAAAGATGTATCTAAAGTAAATACTAGGGTTCCTGATAAAGGTAAGTATGTCTTTATGGGTGCAATTAGCAAGCCATAAAGTTCTTGAGAAGGTGAAAGAATTAAATTTTTATTAATAGAGGCTAACCTAGTAGACTGCAAGTTTTCTAAGAGATTATTGACAGGAAGTTTAACTAGTTTAGAGTCAACAGAATGGCGGTGAAGGGAGCCATTAGCTAGGGGAAACGCACCTTATTTACTAATAAAAACTAAGAGAGATTTCAAAATGACATAGATAAGTGTAAAAATTCCTAAAATGATAAATAAAATGAATGAAGTATTCTGAAAAATATGAATTAGA
>NZ_JADEXR010000232.1 GCF_015206995.1 aff. Roholtiella sp. LEGE 12411
ATTCTCCATACCCCATGCCCCATGCCCCATTCTCCATGCCCCATCAACCTGTATTTCTCATACCCGCAGCAATGCCGTTAATGGTTAACAATGCCCCCCGCAGTAGTTCACCTTTGCTGTAACGGGAATGGATAACTCCAGAAGTCGCAGTAGTATTCATAGACTGCCGTAGGCGCTTGAGCAGGGAAACCTGTATAAATCCCAAGGGTACAATTGTGCCATTGCGTAATTGCACAGATCGCTGCAATACAGGATCACCATCTAAGAGCCGATTATGACCAGTGATTTTTAAAACCAAATCCCTTGTGAGATAGAATTCGCTAGCAATTTGCTCAAAAACCTGCTCAAAGCGCGGTTTGTCTTCCGGTTTGGACAATTCTTGAACATAGTGGTGCGCCATTTGTATGTCTACTTTTGCCAAGGTCATTTCTGCCTTGGAAATGACCATCTTAAAAAATGGCCACTTGACATAAAAGTAGCGCAGCAATTTCAGATGTTCTTCAGGTTCTGCGTTCAAGAATTCTTGCAAAGCTGTGCCGACGCCATACCATGAAGGCAGCAAAAAGCGGGTTTGTGTCCAGCTAAATACCCAAGGAATAGCTCGCAGACTGGTTAAATCTTTCTTCCCAGATGGACGCCGCGCGGGACGAGAACTAATTTGCAACTGGCTAATTTCTTCAATTGGAGTTACTTGATGGAAGAAATCGATAAAATCGGGTTGTTCGTAGATTAAAGCACGATAATGTTGACGCGATCGCGCTGCTAATTCTTCCATAATCTCATTCCAGGGTTCAATATCATCAAACCCAGTCCGCAGCAAGCTAGCTTGAATCACAGCAGTGGTGATGGTTTCCAAATTGTACAAAGCTAAGTCCAGCAATGAGTATTTGGAAGCTAAAACTTCCCCTTGTTCGGTAATCTTAATCCGCCCATTAATACTGTGACCTGGTTGAGCTAAAATAGCCTCGTAAGCTGGGCCACCACCGCGTCCCACAGAACCGCCTCGTCCGTGGAAAATCCGTAGATTCACGCCATACCCTTCTGCGATTGTCTGGAGTGATTTTTGGGCTTTATGAATTTCCCAGTTACTACTTAAAAAACCAGAGTCTTTGTTGCTGTCAGAATACCCTAACATTACTTCTTGTAAGTTAGGGGTGAGGGGGGAGGAAGAGGAGGTGGGGACATTCTCTGTGTTTTCTACTTGGTGGTAGCCCCCAGCTAACAAGGCTCGATATAGGGGGAGTTCAAAGAGTTGGCGCATAACGCTTCTGGAGCGTTGCAAGTCTTCTACTGTCTCAAATAGGGGAACAACTTGAATAGTTCCTACAGCAATGGCGGGGTCAAAAAGTCTGGCTTCTTTGGCTAACAGCAACACTTCCAGGACATCGCTAACTTCGCGGCACATACTGATAATATAAGTGTGGCAGATATTACCGCCAAACTCTTGTTGCAGCGATCGCATGATCCGGAAGGTTTCAATTACATCGTTGGTTTTTTCGGAAAATGGCAATTCTGCTGGAATTAATGGCCGACGGGTTTTCAGTTCTCCTGTTAGCCAAGCGACTTTTTGTTGCTCACTAAGTTCGTTATAAGACTGAGGAAGTACTTGCAGGTATTCCAGAATTTCATTCAGCGTATCGGCGTGGCGGGATGATTCTTGGCGAATATCGAGCTGTGTCAGGTTAAAGCCAAAAATTTCTACTTGACAAATGAGATTTTCTAATTCCCGACAACTTAATCCTGTTTCGGTTAAGTTGCGTTGAATCAACCGCAGTTCTGCTAAAAAATCGTCTCCCGAACGATACATTGGGGTGTCTTGATTTTTTGGCGTTTCCTGATTGTACAAAGCTAAATTGCGATCGCGTGTATTTTCTAGCCGTTTCTGCACATAAGCCAGCTTTAGCCGATAGGGTTCTTGCCGATAACGTAGCGCCAAGGCGTCGTATACTTCGCTCAGCTGGGACTGATCTAACTCCAGAGATTCCAACAAATCTGGTAATACATCACTCCAGTGCATCGACACACTCAATAATTCAATCAGCTGCTTCACTGACTCGATATATCTTCCCAACACCATTTTGCGCTGATAGCAAGCTGTTTGCCAGGTAATTTCTGGTGTCACTGATGGGTTCCCATCTCTGTCTGAACCAACCCAAGAGCCAAAACAGCAGAAGTTTTTGCTTGGCGGTTCCAGCCAAGGAAAAGTAGCAGCTAAAGTGTATTTGAAGCGTTTATAAAGTTGGGGAATACCATCAAACAATACTTCTTGAAAGTAGTGCAGGGCATAATCTACTTCATCCAGTACCGAAGGTTTGAACTGGTGGAGTTCGTCTGTGCGCCACCACAGGCGAATTTCTTCGAGCAATTGTTCACGTAAGTCTGCTACTTCCCAAGGATATCCCCCTCCTGAACTACCAGCACGACTCTCCAAGGAATCTAGATGTTGCAAGAGTTTTACTACCTGTCGCTGCTTATCTCGGATGGTATGACGAACAATTTCCGTGGGGTGAGCTGTGAAGACTAAGCGCACATCCAGTTGTGAAATCAGGCGTTGAATTTGTTGGGGTGGGACGTTCAATTTGAATAAATAGGGAAATAAAGCAGCAAAAGTACCTTTTTGTTTGCTTGGTGCTTTGTCTACCCAATTTTTAGTCAGCAAGTCTCCTACTATCCCCCTCTTGACAGGCGCGTCGTCTTCCCCTTGGTTGGATGAATAGATAATATTGGGTAGGGTTTGCTGATCTGCTGGTTCTATTTCTGCCTCAAAGCGACTCAATTGCTGCTTTTGTTCATATTCCTGCTCTATGATGTTAATCAGCTGAAAATACAGAGCGAAGGCACGAGCCGCTCGGATTGCTTCGTTGATATTCAGTTGTTCAATCAATTTTACGGCTGAGGAGGCTTGGTCATTTGTTGCTTGTCCTTCTGGTGAACACAGATCGCGCAACTGTCGCAACAGATCCACCATATTTTGACCGCATTCTTGCCGGAGAACTGACTCCCACAATTCTTCTACCACCTGTAGACGATGTCGCAAAAATAATTCCGACGCCGGACATATATTTGCAGCTTGAGACAAAGAGTATAAAAGGGAACCCATATTCTCTATTCTTGATAAAGCTGATTACTGTTTACACTTCTACGTTTTGCACCCAATGCTCATGGTATTTTTCCGGAGCAAATAATTGTTTATAGTATATTTTTCTAAATTTTATCGAGTTCGTTGTCGTCTGGGAAGTTAAGAATGGGTAGGCGATCGCCCCGAAATAATTCTTCACTGGCTTCCCCTACAGCTTCTAGTGCTCTTACAGTAGTTTTCTGTGTGGTGAGCAGCAGTAGTATAGACGCTGTACCTATTTGTAAAAGGAAAGATTGGGGAATGCTAAACAAAACCAAATTTAATCCAGAGTTAAAAGAAGGCTGTTGGTTGGCAGGAGGCATTACAAATTCTCGGTTATTAGGAAGATGAGTAAAATAAACGCAAAACTTAAAATCAGTCTGACTTGCAAGCGTACAAAACTATCTTTGCCCATTTTGCGAGCTACGAAGGTGACAAAAGTGTTAAAAAAAAATGCCAGAGTGTGATAAATCTATGGTTCTAGTTTACAAGTGCAGGCACTATCCCCCAATCATCGCTTCCTGTAAAGTTAACTTCCCATGAAAACAGTATTACCAGACCGCCAGGAATTTTTAGTGCAATTGGTAAGCCAAGCAACAGGAATTAACACTTTTGGGGTGAAAGTCCGGTTGCGGGGAAACAATCTGCACATACTTTGTGAAGGTACAGAGTGTCCGCAACGTTGGCGCACTCTGTCTGACTTGTTGCAAGCATTACAGCAAACAGACTTGGATACTCTCACAAGCAGCGAACAACCCTCAATATACCAAGTATTTGTCTACGGCAGAAAGAAAGAGCAACAGCGTCCCCAATGGTGTCATCGGGTTTACTTGAATCAAATAGAACGGCATTTGGAGCAGGTGCAACAAGCTCTGTTAGCAGACTTGGAAAAATCAAGACAACCCGGTGGGGCGCTGATTGTCTCTAACGAAAGTTTGGCACGCCAAGGACATCCAGATGCTATTGCTCGTTATCTTAGCGAAACTTTGAGTACGTTGGGGGTAGCAGTACAGGTAAAAATTCGCAAATATCAGCCAAGACAGAACTCTCAGCCCGATGAAAATCGCCTGTGGATATTTTGTCAATCGAGCTACAGTCCCGATGCATCGTTGCTAGCCGAACCAGTAGCCCAAAAGTTGCGTCATCTGAAGCTTTCCGGGTATCAGGATGCCGTGATTGTTTCGCAAGTCAGCGGGGAGAGTGCGCCAGATTGGCTGCTGCGAGTGGATCTAACGCCGCCAGAGATGATGCTCAAGGAATGGGCGCGTTGGGGAGATGTGCAAGCGATCGCCCGGCTATTAACTGAGTTATTTGCCGAGTCCAAAGTTGCCATCCAAGCTTCTCTCAAAGAATCAACCCTACATATTTTTTGCACGCCAGCTTTTGACCCTTTAGAAACTGCTCCAGCGCCAGATAAAGCACAGTGCTTGGAGGCGATTTTACCACTGCTAGAAGCGATCGCTCCCCAAGGCATTCTCGCCGTCACCATATATGGACAAAAAACAGGCGACAACCAACCCGCTTGGGTTGATTGGCTTTCTTTACCTGCTGCTGAACATCCCGCCCTTGCTATATCAGCACTGGAACTGGCGACTACTGGGGATGAACCTGCGATGGTTTTTTTACTGGAGCGCTTACTTAATCCTGACCTAGATTGGCGTTTACTAACAGGTGGTATTCGGGTACTCTTGCTAAGTAAAGGTGATTTATTGCACATTATGTGTGATGCGCCCGTTTGTCCAGCGCGTAAACAAGTAGCAAGCAAAGTTGCTCAGTTTGTACTTCAGTTAAAACTTACTGCCATTATGGGAGTGCGTGTTTACGGACGCCGTGCTGGCAATAAGGAACCTTTTTGGCACTACGGTATTGATTTTGATCATCGCCAACGTTTAGTACCAGAAGCTACCCCAGAATTTGCTGCCACTTCTCAATACGTTAGCGACTTAATCACCTCTGAGGCAGACGAGCAAATTTTGCGTCCCGACTTAACAACAGAGGAAGTTCAAAGTTTTGTTACCGGAGTAGCACGAGATTGGGTGACAACGGCGAGTGCAACAGTGAAAAAATGGCTGTTGGCAACTCAGCTATTTACGGAAAGCAACCAGTCAGCGGATCGCAACTCTGATAGTCAAGGATTTAAGATCGCTTTAGTCTGGGGGACGTTGGGATTATTGCTTACTCTCCAAACCGATTGGGTGTTGGGTAAAATCATCGCACGCACCATGCCGACACCAACTGCTACTAGTGTCTCGCCTCCATCATCTTCCAAGCAAAAAGCATCGTTAACGGCTGGGAAAAATCAGAGTGAGAGTGAGAGGACAGCATTTTTAGCCAACACTTCTAAGACCAAATCTCCTCCAAATAATAGTTCTGTATTCAATGCTTCCGAGTTTACTCAAAGTAATGATGATACCCAAGAAAGGAATTTGGCAGCTGCACCACTCAAAGAAAAGGCAACCGCAACCGCTATCTTGTTAGCAGCGCGATCGCAGATGCCAAGTTTCAATGTTAGACAGCTAGATGAGCAGCTAGTGCTGTATAAACAACGTCTGGCTAGAACTGGTACTCCACCTGATGTGTTGATTATTGGCTCCTCCCGCGCCCTTAGAGGAGTAGATCCGGCAGCACTTTCTAAAGCTTTGGCAACTCAGGGTTATCCAAATCTGGACGTGTTTAATTTTGGTATTAATGGTGCTACTGCACAAGTTGTAGAATTTGTGCTCCGCCAAGTATTAGAACCATCAGAACTACCCAAACTAATTGTCTGGGCAGATGGTGCCCGTGCTTTCAATAGTGGTCGCGAGGATATAACCTTTAAGTCAATCACTGCATCAAATGGCTACAAACAGGCATTGCAGAAAAAACTAGCAACTCCAAATAGTGATCAGACTATCCAAAATCCTACTGACGAGCAAAATAAAAAAGCGGAAAAACAAGAGATTAGCATCTATCAAGCTGTAGATGGATGGTTAAATCAGGGTCTAGCTGCTTTATCGGCTAGCTACCAAAACCGCGATCAGATTAAAAGTTTATTGCAAAAACAATGGAACTCATTGCCATTAGTTAGCGATCGCCCTCAGATAGTTGCATCACAAACACAGTCAAAAACCGATAACTCAGACGAGTATACTTCTCAACAAGCAGTTGACTTTGATGGCTTTCTACCCTTGTCTATTCGCTTCAATCCCGCTAGATACTATCAAAAACATTCCAGAGTTCCAGGAAATTATGACAACGACTATAAATCCTTCCAAATAGGAGGTGAACAAGATGCCGCATTCCAAGCAGTGCTTAAGTTTGCCCAGGCTCAAAAAATTTCTTTAGTATTTGTCAACACACCTCTCACCGCAGACTATCTAGACCCAGTACGCAAAAAATATGAGCAAGAATTTCAGCAATATATGTTGAGTTTAGCCACTAGTCCCAACTTTATCTATCGTGATTTGAGCCAACAGTGGACAAAAACCAATGACTACTTTTCTGACCCTAGCCACCTCAATCGCTTTGGGGCATACGAAGTCTCGAAAAAGTTAGCTAATGACCCAATGATTCCTTGGCCAGCAAAGTAAAAAGATGGGCAAGATGGAAAGCAGAGGAGCAGGGGAGTAGACCAGAGACAGGGAAATCCCCAATGCCCAATGCCCAATGCCCAATCCCCAATCCCCAATCC
>NZ_JADEXR010000233.1 GCF_015206995.1 aff. Roholtiella sp. LEGE 12411
TTTGTGGAGTCCGAGTTATTTTGCTATTTCGGCAGGGGGTGCGCCGCTAGAAGTTCTTAAAGAATATATTAGAAATCAAGAAAAGCCGTCCTAGAAGGACGGGGCTTGAATCCCATTTTTTCGGTCAAGCCGTACCAAACTTTTTCTAATCAAAAATAATTAAACATACCACCATGCCCCATTGCCCCTTCGCCCCTAATCCCCAGAGGGGGCCCCAATTCCCCATGCCCAAAAACTCCACCCACAAGGGGGTGGAGTTTTTCATACAGTATTTTCACTTTTTGAACTTCATCGATAATCTATGAGATGTGGAAAAAGTATTTGCCAAAAGCCAGGGTTTTTGCCGGATAAAGGAAACTAAGTTCTTAATTTTGGATCAAGTCGAGTTAAAGAGTTACTTTTATTTTTTTGTATCTGCAACACGTAAATCTGTATGAGAACAAGCAAGCTGCAAACCTATTGCCAACAATGGTATTAGCAATTTGCCTTGGCAGGTGCATGTAGGTAAAATTCCCTTTAGCGAAAGTTTTTTGGGGAAGAGATCGCACAAAACCTACTAGATGTAACGGATTGCAACGTATAATGAGAACGGCAAAACGATGTAGAAATTAGGTTTAAATGCGAGTAGCGATCGCGGGAGCGGGACTAGCAGGACTTTCCTGCGCGAAATATCTCACGGACGCAGGTCACACCCCCATTGTCTTGGAAAGCCGGGACGTATTGGGCGGTCTTGTCGCGGCGTGGAAAGACTCTGACGGCGACTGGTACGAAACTGGGTTACACGCCTTTTTTGGGGCATATCCCAATATGCTCCAGTTGCTCAAGGAGTTGAACATTGAAGATCGACTCCAGTGGAAAGAGCATACGCTGATTTTCAATCAACCGGAGAAACCAGGGACACTCTCACGTTTTGATGTTCCAGATATTCCATCTCCTTTCAACGTGATTGCATCGATTCTTCGCAACAAAGACATGTTGACTTGGGAGCAGAAGATTCGATTCGCCATTGGCCTACTTCCAGCAGTGGTTCGAGGTCAGAAGTATGTTGAGGATATGGACAAATACAGCTTCTTGGAGTGGTTGGAAAGACAAGGTGTTGGCGAACGGGTAACAAGTGACGTTTTTATTGCTGCATGTAAGGCGCTTACCTTTATCAATCCTGATGAAGTTTCTGCAACAATCCTCTTAACTGCACTAAATCGCTTTTTGCAAGAACGATATGGCTCCAAAATTGCATTCTTAGATGGTTCCCCTACAGAACGGCTATGCAGCCCCATTGTAGATTACATCACAGAAGGCGGTGGTGAAGTTCGCCTGAATGCGCCTCTCAAAGAAATCGTGCTGAATGATGATGGCACAGTGAAGCATTTTGTCATGCGGGGGTTGAATGGGGCACAAGATTATATTGAAACTGCGGATTTATACGTTTCGGCAATGTCCGTAGATGTCCTGAAAGCGATTTTACCTAAGCCTTGGAAACAAATAGAATACTTCCAAAAGCTGGATGGCTTAGAAGGCGTGCCAGTGATAAACTTGCATCTGTGGTTTGACCGCAAACTTACAGAGATTGACCAATTGCTGTTTTCGCGATCGCCTCTTCTCAGCGTTTATGCTGATATGAGCAATACTTGCCGCGAGTACGCTAACCCTCATCGCTCAATGTTAGAACTAGTTCTAGCGCCAGCGAAAGATTGGATTAGCAAATCTGACGAGGAAATTATTGCCGCAACAATTGCCGAACTGGAAAAACTTTTCCCAGACCACTTTGGGGGAAACAATCCAGCAAAATTGTTGAAATATCATGTGGTGAAAACACCACGTTCAGTTTACAAAGCTACTCCTGGCCGTCAACAATACCGCCC
The DNA here is from genome assembly GCF_015206995.1 of aff. Roholtiella sp. LEGE 12411. Taxonomy (GTDB): domain Bacteria; phylum Cyanobacteriota; class Cyanobacteriia; order Cyanobacteriales; family Nostocaceae; genus Komarekiella. Next base: position 1,863 of record NZ_JADEXR010000233.1, read on the forward strand.
TGCACAAATTACACCCATTGCCAACTTCTTTTTGGCAGGAAGTTACACCATGCAACGCTACTTAGGAAGTATGGAAGGTGCCGTACTTTCTGGTAAGCTGACAGCGCAGGCGATCTCTTCGAGAAGCCGCCCTCAAGACGTCTACGCTGAAGCCCAAGCCAACCCAGCGGCAAATTCTTCCAGCCTGCAAACGCTAACCCGACCGCCTGCAACGAATGCTGCAACTGCCTGATTCCAAAGCGCGCATGAAAACGCTGGTCTCTGTAGACGAGTCCTACAAAATTTGTCGTCACCTCATAGCCAAGTATTCGACGACTTTTTACCTCAGTACTTTGCTCCTGAGCGAAGATAAGCGTCCCGCTATTTGGGCAATTTACGCTTGGTGTCGCCGTTTAGATGAACTGGTGGATGGCCCTGCATCTGCCATTACTACACCAGAAACCCTAGACTTATGGGAGCAGCAGCTAGAATCAATTTTTGCTGGACACCCATTGGATAATTTCGATGTAGCTTTGGTAGATACCACCCAACGCTTCCCGATGGATATCCAGCCCTTTCGAGATATGATTGCTGGTCAGCGTATGGACTTATATCGCAGTCGCTATGAAACATTTGAAGAGTTATACCTTTACTGTTACCGTGTTGCTGGCACTGTAGGCTTGATGTCAACATCAGTTATGGGGTTGGACAATAGCAAAAATCTAACTCCCTGGAACTGTGAACAACAGCCATATATTCCCACTGAAGAAGAAATAGCTTTAGGAATTGCCAAGCAATTAACCAATATCCTCAGAGATGTCGGAGAGGATGCGCGGCGTGGACGAATTTATATTCCTCTAGAAGATTTAGCACGATTTAACTACACCGAACAAGATTTGTTCAAAGGTGTAGTAGATGAACGTTGGCGCTCTTTAATGCGCTTTCAAATTACACGAGCACGACAGTTTTATACCAAGGCAGAAAGAGGAATAACTTACCTTTCTTCTGATGCCCGTTGGCCTGTATGGGCAGCTCTAATGCATTACAGTGGAATTTTAAACGTAATTGAACGCAACGATTATGATGTTTTTACTCGACGTGCCTACGTGCCCCAATGGCGAAAGTTGCGTTCTTTGCCCGTAGCTTGGCTGCGATCGCAAGTACTTTAATTGTCCTTTGTGAGCCTATAAGCCAGCGCAGTCAATCAATTCCTGTACTCTTACGGGGAAGCTCGATTCCCGTAGGGTACGCAGCGGTAGAGACGCTCTTGAGCGTCACCCATCACTAACTGAAAAATTGCAGATGACAAATGACTATTGACTTATTACTAAAAATCTGATAACATCAATAATCGTGACCGAGGAGAGGTGGCTGAGTGGTCGAAAGCGGCAGATTGCTAATCTGTTGTACGGCAGGCAACTCCGTACCGAGGGTTCGAATCCCTCCCTCTCCGTTTTTCAAACTCAATACATGCGTGAAATTACAAATTTAAAACCATGCCTTTATGGGTGTGGTTTTTATGCATGGGGAAGAATAACCAATACCCCAAGCGGCGCGGCATTTTTCCGACGACACCCACTATTGGGTTGGAGTTTCCCGCCGCTTATAAAAATCCTAATCTAGTGGTAAATACTTCTACTCCCTGAAGGGGATGATATTATTTATCCTTTGGAGTCTGTTTAGATCAAGCTAAGCTAAAAATCTAGTTTGAGTCTTACTTTCAGGTTCCTGACTATTTTAGAGGAGTGAAAGTAATTTATGCAAAGAAAATTTAGTGCTGCTTTAGCTTTAAGCTTAAGTACCCTAGCAACTGGGTTTCTCCTGGGGGCTTGTGATAATCCTAGTACCACCAATAACACAGCCAACAATGGAGGTAATGCTACTCCAGCCGCAAACTCAACCACCACAAGCAGTAGTACCCAAGGACTGAAAATCGGTTCCCTACTCCCAACAACGGGTGATTTGGCATCAATCGGACAGCAAATGGCACTTTCTGTTCCCTTATTAGTTGAAACCGTTAACACTTGCGGTGGTGTGAATGGTCAACCAGTTAGCCTTGTTGCTATAGACGACCAAACAGACCCTAAAGCAGGTGCTGCTGGGATGACTAAACTGTCAACTGTAGATAGAGTTGGGGGTGTTGTTGGCTCCTTTGCTAGCAGTGTTTCCACAGCTGCTGTCTCAATTGCTGCTCAAAATAAAGTCATGCTGATTTCACCTGGTAGCACCAGCCCTGTATTTACCGAAAAGGCGCAAAAAGGTGACTTCAAAGGCTTTTGGGCGCGTACTGTTCCGCCAGATAGCTACCAAGGGCCAGCTTTAGCCGAACTCGCCAAAAAAAGAGGTTACAAGCGAGTCTCCACTGTCGTCATTAACAACGACTATGGCGTGGGGTTTGAGAAAGCATTTGTCCAAGCTTTTGAAAAATTGGGGGGAACTGTAGTTAATAAAAGTAATCCTGTCCGCTACGACCCCAAAGCGACTACTTTTGAAACTGAAGCTACTGCTGCTTTTGCTGGTAAACCAGATGCAGTTCTGGGCGTTTTTTACGTAGAAACAGGTAGCCTACTGCTAAAGTCAGCATATCAGCAAGGTCTGACTAAAGGGGTGCAGGTCATGCTAACAGATGGCATGAAGTCAGACGAATTTCCTGGTCAAGTTGGCAAAGGCAGTGATGGTAAATACATTGCTAGTGGAGTAATTGGCACAGTACCTGGTTCTGATGGTAAAGCATTAGAAGCTTTTAGAAAACTCTGGCAATCCAAGAGGGGTGGTTCACCAGGAGAATTTGCTCCCCAGGCTTGGGATGCTTCTGCTTTGTTAGTGCTAGCAGCCCAAGCAGCTAAGCAAAATACAGGTGTTGGTATCTCCAATAAAATACGTGAAGTTTCCAATGCTCCTGGTACAGAAGTTACTGATGTCTGCGAGGGACTAAAGTTGCTTAAAGAGGGTAAAGATATTAATTACCAAGGAGCCAGCGGTAATGTAGATGTTGATGCTAATGGTGATGTCATCGGTGTTTACGATGTCTGGACAGTAGGAGATGATGGCAAAATCAAGGCAATTGACAAAATTACACCCAAATAAGGGTCAAGAAAGTCATAAGTAAATAGTAAAAAGGCAAAAGAATTGTTCTCTTTTGCCTTCTTCTTTTAACTAATTTAATTAAAAGCCAGTGAAGTTGTAACCAACTCCTAATAACAAACCGATATCAGTTTCATCGAAAAATCCGGCATTCACAGCAGCCGTTGCTGTAAATTGGGGATTTAGTGGCAGATCAATACCACCGGTTACTAAAACGGCAACTTCCGAGTTATCACCAGTTTGAAGAGCTGCACCTACTCCTACATAAGGCGCGATCGCTAACGGTTCGCTAAATGGATCAGCTTGCTGCAAGGAAAAGTCGTAGGTGATAGGAATTAGAACTGTAGTATTGTTGCCAAACACCGCCGACGGTCGTACTGATATAGCATTTGTCAAACCAACTTTGCTGATGACCGCGAAGTTACCATCGCCCAAAGATGATGTACCACCACTGATACCAATGTTGCCAGCAACACCTATATAGCTTCTACCACCACGAGTAGGCCTACCTATATCAATATTTGATTGCGCCACTCTGGGAGCAGATGATTGAGAAGTTGGTTGAGAAATAGGTTCTACATACTCGGAAGTAAGTGCTACAGATGTAGTTGTTACTGTCCCTGGAACGGGTGTAAGTATTCTACTGGCGGTTTCATGTGTAGTAGCGTTGGGAAACAGCTGCACTTGAGGAAGATTAGTTATTGAAGATTTTTTGGTTGTCTGTGTAGAAAAATCTTGGCTGTTAGTCTCTGGTTCAACATTTAACTGGTTGGGAGACATTATAGTTGCAGAATCGGTTAAGGGCTGACTGCTCACTATATCCGCTGTTTCAGCAACTGCTGATAAGCCGTTACCTAAGAATGCGATCGCAGCTAAACTTGGCAACCAAAAAACACCTTTACGAAAAATAGTATTCACGTTCACTCCTAAAAGAATATTGCCACAAAAAATCAAGGGTCTGTTGCTTGAAGTCAACAAATTCGGGCAATATTCAAAATTTAACACCAAAAAATATATTTTTACATGCTGAATTTAACTTAATAAATTTAAGATTTGCCAGCAAAAAAATAAACACTATATCCTGCATTTGATAGATGACAAAATTATCGTAATTCTGTAGTATATTATATTTTTTATACTCGAACCCAAAGGTTTTATTTATTAATAAGGTAATTAGGAGATTCCGTAATCATTCACTATGGTAGCTGTACATATTCCCATCTTCAACAGTTACAAAATCTCTAAGTTTGTTTTTAATACCTAATTGGCGATTGTTTGAGATTTGTACAGTGCGTAAGTCCTAACCTAGCCCTTTCAAGGTGATTCGTAAAATAAGATTGTTTTTTCTCAGCGCTCTGTGTCTTAAAAAGTTCAGAGCGCCGGAAACCAACGCTCCGACTTTTCGCTGTGTCTCTGGGGTTTCAAGTAATTTATCTAACCGCAGAGGCGCAGAGAACACAGAGGCAAGAAATAAGGGACTTCCAAATAAAAAAATATCCTATCGTTTTTATAGATGGGGTTTCTCCCCTGCTCTCTGCCCCATGCCTCTTATTGACACAATATGCAATACGAGCAAACCATTTGTAATTTAATTGCGAATTGTTAGATCAAGCGTCCGGCAATTTCAGTGGACTTTTGAGGACAGAAGTGAAAACATGCTTAAATATTGAGTAATTTACTCAATCAAATTGTGCTGTATTTTTCTTTATCTAGCGAAATATTACTAGTAACTATTTGTTAATAAAAGCTCTCAGACTGGGATTGGTCAGCAATGTCCTGGTGGTAATATCGGTATAA
>NZ_JADEXR010000037.1 GCF_015206995.1 aff. Roholtiella sp. LEGE 12411
GAACCACAAAAACATAACCTCACGGAAGGCTAAAGCCTTCTCAGGCGGCTTTCATCCCTTGCCTGAAGTACGGAATACGGCGCGGTGCGCCTGTTCCTCAAGGGTTTTCACCCTGCCGTTCTTATAATTTTTTCCAGGATAGTTTACTTAACATTGGTCACACAAGTATTTTTCCAATTAAATACTGCCAGTAGATATAAAGAAAAAGCAACGTCTAAGTATGTTCTTTATGAAGTAAATACATTGCTGTTTTTAATATTCTTTCAAAGAAATCACCAAAATCTATCTATCTCAATACTTTGACTAAATTTATGAGGTATAGTTAATTTTTTTTAATGATTGGTATATTGATCTAAACTTTACAATTGCTGCAATCTATGAGGCGCGGTTTATCTGTTTGAATGCAACACGAGTTAGGAGCACAATGACAGTTAATTGCTGTCCCACTAAACTAAAATCTCATTTCTAAACAGAAACCTAAAATAAATGCCAGATGTATAGGCTCTACCACGAGGAAGAGAGGCGGGAGCCTCTAAATGAGCATTCCCAGTCTACGACTGGGAACGAGATAATATGCGGTGGGGAACATGGTTGTGCCCCTACTAAAGAACTATGTTTCACGCAATTGGAACTAGAACAAAAAAAGTCGCCAGCATAGGCTCTAGTTTGCTACAAAAAGAGTGTCATGAAGCTAGCGCAACTTCCACCAATTGCTGCAATTCGCCTTTTTGGTACAGTTCAATCAAGATGTCTGAACCGCCAACAAATTGACCATCAATATACACCTGGGGAATTGTCGGCCAGTTAGAATATTCTTTGATTCCCTGACGAATCTCAGAGTCGGAGAGAACGTCAACCGTCTCGAAGGGGACTCCCAAAGTATTGAGAATCTGCACAACATTGTTGGAGAATCCACATTGGGGCATCAACTTGTTTCCCTTCATGAAAACCATGATCTTATTTTGTTGTAACAAGTTGTCAATTTTTTCTTTGAGTTCTGGTGTCATGATTTTTCTGTTTCCTATTCTGCATTAATAGAGTGAGGTGAGCCACTGCGTTGCGGAGTGAGGAGTTAACAATTCATAACTCTTAACTCTTAATTTTACAAAGCAGCTGTTGCTTGCCAAGCTTCAGGTGTATACGTTTTTACAGCCAAAGCATGTATCGCTTCGGTTGACATAGCTTGCCCCAACGCACCATAAACTAACTGATGCTGTTGCACTAGTCCCTTACCTGCAAAGTGCGATGAAACTACTGTTACCTGATAGTGGTCACCGCCACCAGTCAAGTCTTGCACTTGAACCTGTGCGTCTGGCAGTTCCGCCTTGATCATTGCCTCAACCTGCTGCGGACTAATCATCGCAATTCCTGAAAAAACTTACTTTTCTATTATTAACAGATATAGAGCAGATACCTTTGCTAACTTCAGGTTTTGGCAAGGCTGAGGATAAACGCGCTTTGAACGCGGATATTTTGAGAACGCTGGGTTTACCTTGTGGGGGATAACCCTATCCTAGCATTGGGTTAGTCCAAAGCTACGCTTAAAAAGATGGAGGAGAGGAGAAAGAACCAACAGGAATTTAATTTGCTTTTTTTGGGGTTGAGGAAGATGAACTACCGCCTTGTCTGGGGTAAGGAGCATCAACAAAACCTAACTCCAATAGTTGTTGGTAAGCTTTCTTACCTAAATCCCGCGTTGGGTTCTGACTCTTAACAATTTGAATTAGCAATGGCACGGCTAATTCCGGTTGATTTTGCGCCCGATGTACCAATGCTAGCTGATAAGTGGCTTCATCTCGCTTTTGAGCGGTTGATAAGGCCTTTTGACGTTGAGAATCAGAAACTCTATTGTCAATTCCAGAAAAGCTGGAGTTTAACTCTTGATAAAAATTAGATAGCTGATTATAAACCTGACGTGCTTCTTGAAGCTTTTTCGCAGCTAAAGGATAATTTTGGGCAGAAACAGCTTGTTCTGCATCTTTCATGAGGCGATCGCCCCCTTCAATGCTCAAAAGGCTGTTATTTTGGGTTATGGGACGGAGGTTATTAGGAGCGTTGGGGTCAATGGGTTGTGGTTGTCCGGTAGTGCCTGGCAACTGTGGTACCTGAGCATTAACTGATGATGATAGTAGGCTGAGAATTGCTATAACTGACAAGGCAGTGAAGCGCATCAAGGGAATGGCAGCAAAGTTCATGGGGTCAATTAGTGTGACAACTATATAGAAAGGTATGGAAACTTCGGGTATCTTACCTCTGTTTTTGTCTTGAACAAAGCAAAGCCACATCCTAAGTTTCTCTGATTTAGACTGAAAGTCGGTTTCATAGAGTTCCCATTGCCTGTGTATACTAATTAACTAAAATCGTCCCTATGAGCGATCGCGTCAATTCCTCTGATTTTCCAACCATAGGTGTACCAGCAAGCAGCTTGGGGGTAGTTTTACAACGCGGTGGTGAAGAGTTGATTTTAGAAAAGGTTTTAGACCGCTTCACCGTCCGTCTGGCTACCGATTTTCCTCCCCAACAATTATCCCAGGTTAGTTGGGGTATTTGGCAGCGCAGTATTCCCCAAGCACGGCTAGAACTATTCACAGTTGCACCCAATCAATTAGACATGGCGATGTCCCAAGCACGCGCCGCCCAAAATATTGCCTTTGCTAGCCACGTTTACAAAATCAAGGATAATCCTGGGACTTTCGTTTATCTCAATGACCAAATTACGATTCAATTTACCTCAGCGGCAGACACTGACAGTATTAATGCGATCGCTACTACATTTGGCTTAGCCCAGGAAAAACCAATTCTTGGTCTTCCTAATGCTTTCGTGTTTCTCATCAGCAAACAAGCAGTAGAAAATCCCATCAAAATCACCAACCAGTTGCAAAGATTCACAGAAGTTTTAGCTGCTGAACCTAACATTTTGGTGCAAAGTGAAACCCATTACAAACCCAGTGATTCCCTCTATCCTCAGCAATGGTATCTCAACCACAACGGCGGTAAACAGTTGGTAGTGGGTTCTCATATTTCTGTAGAAAAAGCTTGGGATATCACTCGCGGTTTACGTTCTGTGATTGTGGCTGTTGTGGATGATTCTTTTGATTTGAACCATCCAGATTTTCAAGGTAATGGGAAAATAGTCGCCCCTAGAGACTTGAAGGAAAATGACTTTTTACCCTTACCTGATGAACAGGAAACTAGTCACGGTACCGCCTGTGCGGGAATAGCGCTTGCTGAAGAAAATGGTACGGGAATTGTAGGAGTTGCTCCTGGTTGTGCTTTGATGCCGATTCGCAGCACGGGGTTTTTGGATGATGAATCCATTGAGAATATATTTAACTGGGCAATCGAAAAGGGAGCTAGTGTAATTTCTTGCAGTTGGGGAGCATCTGCTGTTTATTTTCCCTTGTCTTTGCGTCAACGCGCTGCTATTACCCGCGCCGCAACCAAAGGGCGCAATGGTAAAGGTTGTGTGATTTTATTTGCTGCGGGAAATGCCAACCGCCCAGTTAGTGGTACTGTGAATGAACGGAATTGGCCGAAGAATATTTTAGAAGGTAATACAAGCTGGTTAAGTGGTTTTACGGTACATCCAGATGTGATGGCTATTGCTGCCTCCACTAGCTTGAGCAAAAAAGCTGCTTACAGTAATTGGGGCACTAATATCTCAGTATGTGCTCCTAGTAACAATGCTCCCCCAGGTATATCATTTCAGGAAACGGGTTTTGTTTATACACAACCAGCGATCGCCACTTCGCTTTCTGGGCTAGGAGTGTTTACTACTGACCAACTGGGAGCCGCTGGCTACGATCCAAGTAACTTTACCGACAACTTCGGCGGTACTTCTAGTGCTACTCCTGTAGTTGCGGGCGTGGCAGCCCTAATTTTGTCAGCAAACTCTGACTTAACCGCTCAACAAGTCAAACGTATCCTCCAAGAAACCGCTGATAAAATTGTTGACCCTGACCCTGACCCGCAACTGGGTTTGCGTGAAGGGACTTACGATGGTAATGGTCATTGCCAGTGGTTTGGTTATGGCAAAGTGAATGCAGTTAAGGCAGTGCAAGCAGCGCAACAGCAGCTTGCGTCTGCATCAAATGCTAGCAGACAAGTACAGGGAGTTAATGATAACCAAATAGCAATTCCAGATAATCACCAACAAGGGGTAAAAAGTGCGATCGCAATTTCTGAAGCTGGCTCAGTTAGGGATATTCAGGTAACAATTAACCTTAACCACGATTTTTTAGGCGATTTAGAAATTTATTTAATTGCCCCTAATAATCAGCAAGTCTTATTGCAAAGTCGCACATTAGGCCGCCGTACTAGTTTACAAACAACTTACACCGTGCGATCACACCCAGCCCTCAAGCAGCTACTATCCTTACCAGCTAAAGGAAGTTGGCAATTGTGGGTAATCGACTATGTACCACAAGATGTAGGAAAACTAAATACTTGGAAATTAACTTTGGGTATTTAGTCATTAGTCATTAGTCATTAGTCATTTGTCATTTGTCCTTTGCTAAGGAAAAGTTAAAAATTAGGCATTTCTGCAAATACTTTTTTATCCACAAATAAATTCGATAGCTTCATACCAAAAATCCGTTTTTCTTTAGATACTGATTGCTCAGCACTCAGCACTCATTACTCAGCACTGTCTGATGACTGGTAATTTCTGATTCTTGATGACTTAATTGTTGCAGCCCCTTTGCTAAATCAGCCGTGAGGTATTTAGCATTTTGTTTAATGGAGCCATTGACGTAATCTGCTACTTCTATTGCTGAACCAATGTGAATGTTCACATCTGTACCCCAATTAGGATATGGTTGGCTGTAGTTAATGCTGATGGGTATAATTTTTACTCCTAGTCCTGAATGACTAGACTCAGCACTTAAAGCAAGACGAGCAATTCCCGGCTTCAAAGGGTGAACTTTCCCATTACGATAAATCCCGCCTTCTGGAAAAATCACCAAGGCTTTTTTTTGCTGAAGTAGTTCAACTCCGTGTCGCAGGGTACGGATTGATGGGTGTTGAATATCTACAGGAAATCCCCCCAAGCGTCGGACAAACCAGCCTTGCAATCCTTGGCATTCAGTAATAGTCACCATGAACCGCAAGTCCTTTGCTGTTAAACAATCAGTAGCAGCATAAGGTACAAGCAATGCATCCCAACGCGCCCGATGGGTAGGAGCAAGAATAACAGGGCCAGTTGTGGGAATGTTTTTTCGTCCGGTTATGCTAATCCGGCCAAAGAATAATGGTAGTAGGAAGTGACGCCCCAATAAATACGCCAGAGGACTTAACCAAGGAGAAACCCTTGAGGTAGTAGGAGCCACCTGAGGATTTTCTGGAGTCTTCGCTGGTGTGTACTGGCAAATATCGGATGAAGAGTGAAATTCCATCATGACGGTGGCAGCTGATTGACGGGTAAGATTTAACGAAAAGCCTGATTAGTTACACCGTAGATTTTCTTGCATGAATTGTGTCGTACCAACTGGACAGTTTTGCCTCTGTCCTTAATTTTTCTTATGCCTTCTAGTAGCAAACCAGGCTTGCAATTGCTGACGACAAGCTGACTCTGAAATGCCTCCAATTACCTGTAGGCGGTGATTAGAAGCGGCGCTGTCAGGAATATTAGTAACTGTACGAATTGAACCAGTTTTTGGATCGTCCACTCCATATACAAGCAATCCTAGACGCGCCTGCACAATAGCGCCTGCACACATTGGGCAAGGTTCTAGAGTTACGTAGAGGGTGCATTCATTAAGACGCCAATTTTGTAAAGTTGTAGCAGCTGTCTTAATAGCAATAATTTCAGCATGAGCCGTGGGGTCATTGTCGCGTTCTTTTCTGTTTTCTCCTTCAGCAAGCAAATATCCAGTTGAATTAATAATAACAGCACCAACAGGAACTTCACCCGCATCACCTGCTGTTTGTGCCAGTTCCAGGGCACGACTCATCCATTTTCTATGTATAAGATATTCTGTGTATTCAGGTAACATAGTATGAGTGAAATATCCTGGCAGAGAAAATAGGAGCTAGGAGTAAAAACGCGATTAATGGCGTCCGTTAGGAGTTAAAGATATTCTGAATCTCTGAGTTGTATCTGAATTCTGACCTTGGGAGAATATATCGCAGTCAATTGAGAACTGCGATATATTTAGGGTCAGACTGAGTTTGGGCAACCAAATAGCCCGCAGACTGAAAATAAAGTCTGGGGCTAGTTTATCAAGCCTGTAAAAGTGAGCTAATTGTCTAGATAGTGGCTTGGGCTAATATGGGGTCGAGTTGTCCTTGTGTATCTAACTGATAGAGGTCATCACAGCCGCCAATGTGCTGCTGATTGACGAAAATTTGTGGTACAGTACGGCGTCCGTTAGCACGTTCTGCCATTTTAGCTCTGGCTGCTTCGTTGTCGTCAATTTTGTATTCGGTGAAGTTTACACCTTTCCACCACAGCAGCATTTTGGCGCGGATACAGTAAGGACAGGTTTGCCAAGTATAAATTTCGACGTTGGCTTTAACGCGCTCTGGATGGCGATTTAAGAGGGGATTAAGAAAGTCCAGCATATTTTTCTTAAGAGCGATTTTATCTGTCTCTAGCCTAGATCATTACTGGCATTGGTTAACGCATTGGGGCTGGAACCCACTTTCCAAAACCCTCTAAATGATTCCAGTAAGCCAAATATCCAGTTAATGCCCAAATTAGAGCGGCTACTATCAGCACAGCTGCACCAATTAGCCGCCAAGTTCGGCTCGTTTTCCAATAGAGAGTTGGTGCAGCACAGACACCACCCAACCCAGTGAGAATAAAACCGATTCCTGATAAAAGCGGTTGCTTTGTCAAGTTCAAGTTGATGATGCGTATACCTACCACGATCGCAACCAGTCCAGCGAAGAAAGCATAAATTGCGATTGTCAGCAAATCCCAACTTTGAGAAAGGGCGATCGCTGCTGTAACAAATAAAATTCCAAATAGAACACTTGTTTCACCAAAAGCAATATTAAAGCTACCAGTAACTGGCCAGGTGAAGATCATGTGTAAACCAGTTGTGAATGCGATCGCACCTGTCATCCCAAATCCAGGAATCCATTGTTTCTGGTGAGGGCTATCTATTCCACGATTCACATAGTCAGCCAGTAAAACTAACCCGGCTACCATATTGATCAACATTAGTGTGATGTAGTCAATAAACATGATTAACCTCTTGATATCGTTCTGGGTTAGTTTAATATTTTGACTGAACTTACCAGCTTTGTTGACTCTCTTATTTAGAACCACAGAGAAACTTAACACCTATAGTAGGATTCCTATTTGATTTTTGAAAGAACTGCGTACACCTCTAACTCCCTTTTTTCCCATTTCCCATTCCCTATCCCCTGTCCCCCATTCGGTGTCTCTACAAGTCAATTCACAAATTAAATCGGATTACTGTAGTACTTAATACTCACTTATACAAACGCGATTAATCGCCTCTGTACAGCCCTATTATTCATGCTATGTGCTGAAATCAGATGAGCAGAAAAAGGATGTCACAACTGGCACTTTTTTAACCAGTTAGCAGTAAAACTTAACTTTCCTCCACGTGTATCCGCCCTTTGGTAGACTTGAAAACTGAAATAGCCAGATAAAAAGACGCGAAGACCAGCAGTTAAGGGGGCAGACTCTGTGGAAAATACACTTGGTTTAGAAATTATTGAAGTAGTAGAGCAAGCAGCGATCGCATCCGCAAAGTGGATGGGTAAAGGCGAAAAAAATACTGCTGACCAGGTAGCGGTAGAGGCTATGCGGGAGCGGATGAATAAAATCTATATGCGCGGTCGCATTGTCATTGGAGAAGGCGAACGCGATGACGCTCCAATGCTTTACATTGGAGAAGAAGTCGGTATCTGTACCCAACCAGATGCCAAAAACTTCTGTAACCCGGATGAATTAATCGAGATTGATATCGCTGTTGACCCCTGTGAAGGTACGAACTTGGTAGCTTATGGACAACCTGGTTCGATGGCTGTCTTGGCAATTTCTGAAAAGGGTGGATTATTTGCTGCTCCTGACTTTTATATGAAGAAGTTAGCAGCACCTCCCGCAGCTAAGGGCAAGGTAGACATCAACAAGTCAGCAACGGAAAATCTCAAGATTCTTTCTGAGTGTTTGGAGCGCTCTATTGAAGAACTTGTGATCGTAGTAATGAAGCGCGATCGCCACAATGATTTAATTAAAGAAATCCGTAAGGCTGGAGCGAGAGTACAACTGATTTCAGATGGTGATGTAGGTGCAGCCATATCCTGCGGTTTTGCCGGAACTAATATCCACGCGTTGATGGGTATCGGTGCTGCTCCTGAAGGTGTAATCTCCGCAGCAGCAATGCGTGCTTTGGGTGGACACTTCCAAGGTCAACTGATTTACGATCCAGAAGTCGTGAAAACAGGTCTGATTGGAGAAAGCAAACAAGCCAACATTGATCGTTTAAAGTCTATGAATATCAATGAGCCTGATAAGGTCTATGATGCTCATGAATTGGCATCTGGCGAAACTATTTTGTTCGCTGCCAGCGGAATCACCACTGGTAATCTAATGCAAGGCGTGCGTTTCTTCAAAGGCGGAGCCAGAACTGAAAGCTTGGTAATTTCCAACCAGTCGAAAACTGCTCGATTTGTGGATACAATCCACATGTTTGGCGAACCGAAGACTCTCCAACTGAACTAATTTTTGGGGAATGGGGAATGGTAAAAATAGGGACTAAGCATTTGGAAATAAATTTTTCCATCAAATCGAAAAATAGTCAGCTAAATGCTTCACCCATACAGTAGTTAGTAGTTAGTAGTTAGTAATTAATTGTTGTTTGTTCCTTATAACAATCAACAATTCCCTATTCTCTATTCCCTATTCCCTATTTTCAACTACCAACTAGTAACTACGATTTAGCAAATGAATATAGCAGTGGTGGGGTTAAGCCATAAAACAGCCCCAGTTGAAGTCCGGGAAAAGTTGAGTATTCCAGAACCACAAACTGAAAGCGCGATCGCTCATCTAACCAGCTATCCTCATATTGAAGAAGTCGCAATCCTTAGCACTTGTAATCGGCTGGAAATTTATATTGTTACTACTGAAACAGACCAAGGTATCCGAGAAGTTACTCAGTTCCTTTCGGAACACAGCAAACTACCTCTGGTTTCTCTACGACAACATCTGTTTATGTTGCTGCATGATGACGCAGTAATGCATATTATGCGGGTAGCAGCTGGTTTGGATAGCCTGGTACTCGGAGAAGGTCAAATTCTGGCTCAGGTGAAAACTACTCACAAACTGGGACAGCAATATAACGGTATAAAAACCATTTTGAATCGATTATTTAAACAAGCGCTGACAGCTGGTAAGCGGGTTCGCACTGAAACTAGTATTGGTACTGGCGCTGTCTCTATCAGTTCGGCAGCTGTAGAGTTAGCGCAAATAAAAGTAGCAAATTTAGCAGCTTGCCGAGTGGCAATTCTAGGTGCTGGGAAAATGTCACGGTTGTTAGTGCAACACTTGCTTTCTAAAGGTGCTGTGCAAATTAGCATTGTAAATCGCTCTCAAGAACGTGCCCAGGAGTTGGCTAAACATTTTCCCGAACAACCTATCCAAACTTATCTGCTATCGGAAATGATGACCGTAATTGCCGATAGCGATTTGGTGTTTACAAGTACTTCAGCAACAGAACCGATACTTGACCGTGCCAAGTTGGAAATGGTTTTAGAACCTCAGCGCTCTCTGATGTTATTTGATATCTCTGTGCCACGTAATGTTCATGGTGATGTGAATGAACTAGTAAACGTACAGGCGTTCAATGTGGATGATTTGAAGGCCGTAGTGGCGCAAAACTACGAAAGTCGCCGGAAGATGGCTCAAGAAGCAGAGCGACTTTTAGACGAAGAAGTAGAAGCTTTTGATATTTGGTGGCGCAGTTTAGAAACTGTTACTACTATCAGCTCTTTGCGAAATAAAATCGAAACTATCCGCGAACAAGAATTAGAAAAAGCTTTGTCAAGATTGGGTTCAGAATTTGCTGACAAACATCAAGAGGTGATCGAAGCTTTAACACGAGGAATTGTTAACAAAATTTTACATGATCCGATGGTACAGTTGCGATCGCAGCAAGATGTGGAAGCTAGAAGGCGCTGTATGCAAACTCTGCAAATGTTGTTCAACCTCGATGCAGGGGAGCAATTTAGTTAAACTGAACTATAAGATCCCTGACTTCTTAAAGAAGTCGGGGATCTGAGTTTTTAAATTAGATATACTTCTAATTAGATATCTATCTAATTAGAAGTTAGTTATGCAACCAGAGCAATTTAATATCTTACTGCGCTTTTTCAAAGCATTAGCGGATGATAGCCGATTGAAGATTGTAGGTATCCTGGCAAATCAGGAGTGCAGCGTCGAAGAATTGGCGGTGCTACTGCAACTCAAAGAACCGACGGTATCTCATCATTTAGCAAAACTTAAGGAGCTAAATTTGGTGACAATGCGCCCGGACGGTAATAGTCGCCTCTATCAATTGGATAGCGAAGCATTGCAAAGCATCAGTAAGGAAATTTTCACACCTGAGAAGATAGCATCTTTAATTGAAGATGTGGATACTGAGGCTTGGGAAAGCAAAGTGTTGAAAAACTATTTCGAGGGCGATACTCAACGCCTCAAAGAAATTCCTGCTAGTCGAAAAAAGCGTCTAGTTATTCTTAAATGGTTAGCAAACCAGTTTGATGTAGGAGTAGACTATCCTGAACGCTTGGTAAATGACATTCTTAAGCGCTACCATCCTGACTGCGCCACCCTGCGACGGGAGTTGATTGCTTGCCAGTTAATGCAGCGAGAGAATGGGGCTTATTGGCGTATAACATACGTATGAAAGATGAATAAGCAACCGCACAATTATAGGTCGTATATTTATGCAGTTAGAAACACAAAAATTATATTACACACCTGAAGAGTATTTAGAAATTGAAGAAAAGGCAGAATATAAAAGCGAATACCGTGATGGCAAAATTGTAACGATGACAGGTGGCACTACAAATCATAATAAAATTGCAGGCAACTTTTATGCTTATTTGAAGTTTGGTTTGAGAGGCAAAAATTATGATGTTTATATTGGTGATGTGCGTTTGTGGATACCCCGTTATCGGCAGCATACCTATCCCGATGTGATGGTGATTGAGGGACAACCTATTTATACAGGAACTAGCACAACAACGGTTATGAACCCGATGTTAATTGCTGAAGTTTTATCTAAATCGACTAAAAATTATGACCAAGGTGATAAATTTCTTTATTATCGCTCTATTCCCGAATTCAAGGAATATATTTTAATTGACCAATATCAGTATCATGTCATGCAGTATGTAAAAACTGCGGAAAGTCAATGGTCATTTACTGAACTTGAACATGAATCTGCAATTTTATCACTGCAAACGGTTGATTTTGAAATTGAATTGCGCGACCTTTATGAGCAAGTCAATTTTGCAGAAAATAACGAAGATTAAAAAAAAGCAATTTTCTAGAACTATTGTGCAAAATCATCTATCGAATCGGGATTGCAATTACAAACTCTGTACCCTGTCCCGGTGATGAAATGCACCGTAACGAACCACCATGTTTTTCAGCAACAATTTGGTAGCTAATTGATAATCCCATACCAGTACCTTTACCAACAGGTTTAGTCGTGAAAAAGGGATCAAATAAATGTGACTGGATTGCTTCTGGAATACCTATTCCATTATCAGCAATATGAATAACGGCATTTTCATTAACCAGGGCTGAAGAAATACGAATTATAAGTTCTGGACAAAGCCCGTTTTGAAAAGCCTCTTCTAAAGCATCAATGGCATTTGCCAAGATGTTCATAAATACCTGATTCAATTGTCCTGCAAAGCACTGGATTTTAGGGATATCACCGTACTCTTTTATTACTGTAATTTGAGGGCGATGTCTATCGACAAGCCGCTTTGCATCTAAGCTTTGGGATTTAAGACGGTGTTGTAGAATTAATAAGGTACTCTCAATCCCTTCATGCAAATCAGCTGTTTTAAATTCCGCTTCGTCCAAACGAGAGAAGATTCGCAAACTGAGAACAATTTCACGGATGCGATTGGCTCCAATCTTCATTGAGGTCAAAATTTTAGGCAAATCTTCTGTTAAATATTCAATATCAGCTTCTTGTTGAGCATTTTGAATTTCTGGTTCTGGGTAGGGGTAATACTTTTGATAAAGTTGAAGTAACCACAATAACTGTTGAGTATAATCATCAGTATGCTTGAGATTGCCGTAGATGAAATTAACTGGGTTGTTAATTTCATGAGCAATGCCAGCAACCAACTGTCCCAAAGAAGACATTTTTTCGTTTTGAATTAATTGTGACTGGGTACGTCTGAGTTCATGTAAAATGTGCTTCAGGTCGATATTTTTTTTTCGCAGTGCTTGCGTCCGTTCTTCTACTTTTTGTTCTAGCGCTTGGCTATAATCCTCTAGTTTTTGGTTCGCTTCATGTTGTTCTGCTAATAGTCGCTTTACCTGTTGAATTAATTGGTTAAAAGAAATAGCTAAAATCCCAACTTCATCTTCAGTTGTTACCGGAGCTTGGAGATCAAAGTTAGATTCTTGGGTGACTCGTTGTGCGATTTGTGTAACAGCTTTTAGGTGACGAGTAATTGTTCGTGCAATTAAAAATCCAATAACTGCTACAATACTGCTTCCCAATAAAAACAACCTTCCTAAATGCTCCCATAACTTCCATTGAGCAACTTCTAGCAGCGAGATAGGATATAACACTGTGGTTGTTAAAGACTGACTTGCGCCTGTAAATACGATACTTTTAGCTAAATAGTTTTTGTTGCCAATAGCGATTTGTGTAGCAGGCAAATCAGGAGAGGGAAATTGGCAATTTTCTCCCTTGGCTATTGCTAACAAGGTTGTCGCAATTACACGATTTTGTCTATGGTAAATCAGGTATTTAGAAGAACCATTAGCAATTTTTTGTAGTAGAGTATCATCTACTAAACGACCAATGATGATTCCTCCTAAGAGTCCTGCTGATGATTTAATCCCATTTGTTACCACTTGGAGGACTTGTTCCTCACCTTCTACATCTACCAAATCAACTAAATGCGCTCCTCTACTAGCAGTTCTGGTAACTACTTCATCTAAGATATTGGCTTGGCTCAAGGAGTTGTTTCGTAAATCCACGAGGACATTACTCTGAGTATCAACTACCTTAATACAATCCAATTTCAAAATAGATTTAAGTGGTAGTAATATCTGCAAAAGCAAACCTCGATCATGCTTTTTAACAGCTTGATTCAGTATATCTCGATTAGCAATCAGTTCGATTTCAGTTTCTAGTGTTTGCTGTTCATACCGAAAATCCTGATAAACTCGTTCAGCAAAACTTACAATTTCTTGGCGAAAATTCTGCTGCAAACTATCGGTAAACCAATTTCCTAGCACTACTAAGCCCAGCATAAATACGCTCATACAAACTGCAAGCATTGGTAGAACAATCTTTTGGCTAAGTCTCAAACCCCTGAAAAATTTTTGCATAACATATTCAATTTATTTGGCAGGAACAAAGCCATTTTTTTGGAGTAATTTTTCACCTTCTTTGCTCAGAATAAAATTAATAAAACCTTGAGTAGGTGCTGAAGGTGCTTTATCCCAGAGGATACCTATATGACGCACCATTTGGTATTGACCAGTAGCGAAGTTTTGCGCTTTGGGAGCAACACCATTGAGATTAAGATGATTGACAGGCAATTGATTGATCAGAGAAAATGCTAAAGAAAAAGTGCCGATGGAATTAGGAGTATTTTGTAATGTTTCGATTAATTCTCCCTCTTTGTTCAAAATCACAGCTTTATTTGTGGTCTTTTCTTCTCCTAGATAATATTTTCGTAATAACTTTTTCGCTGACTCATCTTCGGGTCTATCCAACACTACAATGGCTGCATCAACACCGCCTAATTCTCGCCAATTTGTAATGTCACCTTTATAAATTGCTTTTAACTGCTTTGTTGAGAGGTTGTTAACACCTTTAACACTTTTGTTGGTGGCAACTAGTAATAAATCTTGTGCCAGTTCACGATATTGAATTTTACCGTCATTTTCTTCTGGTTTGATCTGGTGACTACTACCAGCGATATCGATAATATCGTTTTTGAGGGCTGCGATCGCTCCTTCAGATTGGCTAGGGGAAATAAACTCAACTTTGACAGTTTTATGTTGGGCTTGATACGCTTGTGCTAAAACTTTTAAAACTGTTACTGTTGAACTTGAACCACCAATTTTGATGATCGTTTTGGCTTGAGAATCAGCTGGGCTGACAATTGGAATAGAATCTTTAATTTCAGTCGATTTGACTGAATTACAACTGCAAAGCCCAAGGAGGAGGATGCTAATGATCATTGATTCAGCAATCTTTTTCATAAGTAAATTTCCAAATATCTAAAACCCGATATCGGATCTAAGCTTTCATAGCTTAATATTCCCGAATAATTATGAAATGTAACTATGGCTTTGACTTGGACTTTGGACAAAAAGAAGTGTTCGCGTAAATTACTCGCGTAACAAAAAATCTAGGCATCATAAATTACCCCAGTTATTTTTCAAACTGAGTCCAACTGAATTAAACGCCTAAAGCCTAAGAAAATTTACGCGGCTTTTTGTTTATCAGGTGTTGATTTTGACTGTTTCTTGACAACAGGATGCTTGGTTCGTTGCGTTTGAGCCTGATCTTGAACTCGACCGATTGAATTTCCTCTGGTTTTGGGAGAACGGGCAGGGAGTATTGTAAGGTTGCGATCGCATTGTTCAAATCTATTCCGACTCACTTGAGGAGACAGTCAAAAATCTGTTGCAGTCGTTGGGTAAGCTGAATCGTCCCTATCTTACTGCTGTGGAAGAGAAATTGTTGACGCTTCTGGAGTCGGAGTATGGGAGAAAACCCTGAGCAATTTTGACAATTTGGCATTCAATGTCTTTGGGTTGCAGTTTCAATGGAGTTAGCAACCTGAAGGGACAGCAAAGAAGTTGTACGAGGGATAGGGCAAAACTTTCCACTTCTACAGTTACCGTGGAGGTTATTTGCTCTCGTTAAGTGCTGTAGTCAAGGCTCTACATAATTAATACAGCGCTTCATTATACGTAGACGCAGCACAACCTAGGCATCGCAACTGGCTAGAGGTTGAGCATCTCATACAGGTAATGAGCAGTTTATTTACAGTTAACAGCATTATATAAAGCTTGTATAAACTTGATATTTGCTTGTGCAGAAATATCTTAAATTTACACATAAAATTAACTTATGCATTTTTAAGCACAACACGATATCACACAATTATCACTTTCACAAAAAGGAGTTGCGTTTTTGACAACAGAGTAATGCGCTTTCGTCAATAAACAAACAAAGTTTCAGAAGATGTAGAATTTTTAATCAGCGAACAAAATACATCTGTGCAAAGGATAAAGTCAATATGATCTTCATCGCATGATGTATAAGATATTACAAAAATTTATATATTTAAGATTGGGTAAAGAAGTTAACACGGACTAGAAAGGGTGATAAATAAATAGTTGTATGAAAGAATACTGGATAAATCAATTCAAACGAGCTACTTTTCCCGATTTTCGTCAATTATTGCTGATGAAATCTATAGGTAGCTTTTGACAAATTCATGAAATAGTTGCGTAAATTTTTCAGTCTGACATCAAGCGATCGCCTGCTTATGGTTAAGGCTGTGCTTTTACTTACAGTCATCAGAGTAAGGCTAAAATTGCTACCGTTTCATCACTTGCGTGGTCTTTTGGCAAAGATTGCACAGCCAAGGGCTAGGTTGCAGAGGGAAGATGAAGTTCTTAAAGTTGCTTGGGCTGTGACAGTAGCAAGCCCCTTTTTGCGAGCCGTATGTCTTCCTGATTTTGATCATACTTAAGTACGGAAAACAGCGAAAATTATGTCATACATTCAACGAATTGCTACCCTAGCTGATACAAGCGCGATCGCTCCTTTATGGAAAGCATTTGCCCTGGCGCGATCGCAGGCTGATTCCTCCATGCGGCTGAAGACAGAGTTTGACTATGAACGTTATGTTACTTACCAGCTAAAAAAGCCGTTGTCTTTTGGCTTTTTATTGGAATATGCCGAAGAAATCGTCGGATTTCTTTTTATCTATATCTATGATGAAACCCCCCCTCCCCAGCTTTCAGCCTTAGAGATGTTAGAAAATCCCTTCGTACCCCGTCGTGTCGGAGCAGTATTGGGGTTGTATGTTCAAGAAGCTCACCGCAAGCCTTCAACTATTAATTTATTGATTGAAGCGGCGATCGCCAAAGCGGAAGAACTGAAGGTAACAGATATAGATTTGTTGATATCCATTGAACAAACGGGGCTTCATGCCCTATTGGAACGTTTTGGTTTTACGAAAGCAGCAATCCAATACACCAAACATTACGACATTACGGGCAATAATCTTCCAAATTTACGCCCTTCCTATCAAGACTTGGAGATTGCAGTACCTAATCCTGGGAGAATTCCGCTCAAAGACCCCCAAACGCAAAAAGTGGTTCAAAATGTCAAGGGAGAAACAGTTTATCTCCAGCCTTTAACTGATGAATCAGGAAAGTGGTTAAAGAGTTCGCGGGGGCTACCCATTTATCCGATTCCCATCCGAGATCCACAAACTCAGCAGTGGATATTTGATGAAAGTAGCGAGTTAGTTGTGTGTCCTGTAGCCCTCAATGAAAAAGGAGAAATTCAGGAATTGGACGGTATTCCCCAGTTTTGTTTACCGATTTATGACTACCAAGAAGGCAAATTAGCCTTGAAACGAGACAGCGAAGGTCAATATGTCTTTGCTGTATAAAAGGTTTTGCCAATAGACATTTTGTCAAAATAATCAGTCCTCCCATTCTAGAGATCACTTACTAAAGTAAACCTGAAATTGTCGGGTGTGTTACAGCAACGGTTAACGCACCGAAAAATATGGTGCGTTACGGCTAATCATGACTCTCTCAAACTCCTAAATATTTAGAGGATGTTTGAAAAGTTTTGGGCGAATATAATTCGCTACTACACAAGCCAAGTCCACCTCCGTGGACTAACACTTTCATCAAGGTTTTTAACCCACGCAGGTGGGTTTTGATTGTGTAGCCGCACCTGTGCCAAGGCTAGTAATAAATTTAGACTTTTCAAACAACCTCTTACATAGCCGTAACACATCCTACATCATATTTACTTGATAAATAGGTTCTTAAAGAGGATTTTAGGGGTATGAAAACCTGATTTTAGGACAAATAAATCTAGCAACTAAATATATCTGTTTTTACCTAATTATTTCCTATAACTGTTAGCAAAAATTAGCCATGAATACCAAACTAGCAATCAACTTACTCACTGAAAATTCCAATAATTTGAGCAATACTTTAGCTGCATTAGGTTTATTGAGCAATGGGGAAACTATTTCTTCCCTCCAGCTAAAGGTTAAAGAAAGTATTGAAACAGCCTTTGAGACGCATCAACAGTTAAGCAGTAACCTTAATACAGTTGAAGGTAAGTTAGGACAGATAGAAAATGAGTTGTCGTTGGCGCTCAGTAATCAGGACATTGAGCAAGTACGTCTAGCCAATTTACAAAAGCAACAGAATGAATTAGAAATTACGATTCAGAGTTTACAGGATCGTAAGCAGATAATTTCTGCAAATGGGGATAGTAAGAAGACGGAAATTAAAGCTGAAATTAAGGCTATTAAGGCGAATATTGCCATAACTGAGACTGAGGTGGTGGCACTTCAACAGCAGATTGTTGATGGCTTGACATTGGTTGCCAGTTATGAGTCATTTGTTCAGCAGGCTCAAACGTCTCAGGAGCAGGCTAATTACCATAATCAGTATGTCCAGAAGTGGGTGAAGGTGGGAGAGAAGAAGAAACGCTCTGGAGGACATGACGATATATATGGCTGGGTGACGGATACGGAGCAGGTAAATCTGCGAGATTCTTTTCAGCAACAGGCGAATCAATTTAATCAACAGGCTGCTAGTATTCTGGGTCAAGTAGATAGTTTTAAGGAGTCTTTGCCTGTTTTAGAGGAAACGAAAAATAGTAAAACGGATCAGGTTTGGCTCTATTACCATGAGCTAGAGGCTAAAAATAATCTGTTGTCTTTTGCGAGTAACCAAAGTGGGAATGATTTGGCGTTATTGGATTTGCAGTTGAGTCAGTCACAGACGGATTTGATGCAGTTAAAGGATGCCGACATTCCGAGTCAAAAGGTGCTTGTATATAGTACAACTCAGCGTGTGACTCAGGTGCAGTCTGAGTTGGATCAATTTAAAACACAGAAGGTGTCTGCTCAACAGGATTTAGATACGTTTGTTGAAAATAATAAGGAGTTATTAACAACGGATTTGTCTTTGAATTTGTTGCAGGATTCTATTACTCAGGTTCAGGTAAAAATTACGAGTTTACAGGAGAATTTAGCGCAACCGAATCAATCTACAGATATTTTAAATGGGTTAACTCAGACATTAGGTCTTGAGCAGGGTAAGTTAGAAAAGTTAAAGCAACAGTATCAATTGTTTGCTTTGGAAGCTTTAGAGGTTAATCAGGGGCGTTTGGAGTCTCTGAATGGTCAGCTTGCAGCAGAAACTTCAACAAATAATGCGGTGCAGGTAAATACGATTGGGGGCTATGTGGCTTTGCTTCCCCAGTTTGTCCAACAGTTAACGGAGTTAAGTGATGTTTGGGCAGAAAATCTCAAGGATAATCATCAATTTACGGTTGATGTTAATAATTTATTCCAGTTAAATTTAACAAATTTTGAGGGTATAGCTGGTTATATTGAGGGTAATTTAGCTGATCCATATAGTGATTATGTATTGAATGGGATTCAGTTGGATGAAGCTATTGCCATTCAGGATGCTCAGGTTAAGTATCAGGATGCTTTAGCAAAAACTGTAGATGATTTGGGAGAAAATATTGAACTTCAGAAGAAGTCCGTTGAACAAACAGAGTTATTATCAACGCAATTGACTCATATTTCACAGTTAAGAAGTTTGGACACACAATTCGCTACCTTACAAAATGAGTATGTAATATTTAATCAGCAGTGGCATAATTTATCGACGTATTATAACGAAAAATTAAGCATTAGTCAGCAAAAAGAACAGCAATTAGCCAAAAGTCAAGAAGAATATTCTAAAAAAATGGAAGAATATCAAAAGGCTAAGAAAACTAAAATATCTTTCGGTCGTATCCCTATAGTTACATTAACATCAAGAATTCAAAAGCAAATTGTAGTTATTGAAAAAGCGATTACAGACCTCAAGCAAGAGTTGCAAATCGCACAAAGCAATGAAAACTCAGCTTTACAATCTCTTCAACAATTGGAATTGCAACGATTTACATTAGATGAAAGGTTTAATCAGTTAAGTCCGTTACTTGTTAACGAATTGACAAAAGAAATTACCAATGAAACTCAAAAATTAATCATTGAAATTGATTTAACCAATGATCAGCAAGAGCAATGGATAGAAACCTATTTACAGAAATACATTCAGCAAAAAGAGAGCAATATTACAGGAACTCTTAATGGTTCAAGTCAGATTAATGCTCTCGAAAATCTACGATTAGAAATTGCACACCTAACCTTACAAACGGAAAAAAATCCCGACAAAGTTCAAAATTTTTTACAGGAGTACGAAGCAGGCGACAAAACAGCTACGACTCTACAAACTCTTCGTAAAAAATATTTCCCCGAACTCAACCAAGCGACAACTCTTGCTAAACTTCAAACACAAATCAACAAAGAAATCAGTCAATCTCAACAACAAATTGAAGGGCTGAAAGCAGACATCACCCAAAAACAAGCTCAATCCGCCGCCGCCCTCTCCCAAGCCGATTGGTATGAACAACAAGCTGCAACCCATTGGCAACTTAGTCGCAAAGCTGGCCCCACCTGGACAGAAGAACGCAAAGCAAAAGGCAAATCAGGAAGCAGTAAAACCATTACTGTCACCCACGTTGATCATGATTGGATCATCTGGGATACATACACCAACCAAGCCGTTAGCCTACGGGAACAATCTGCCAACCTACTCAAAGGCATCGCCACCAACACCACCAACCAAAACACAGCCACTGACATCCTCACTCAATGGCAAGCTGCCAGTGCGGTTGCTGACCAAACCGCCCTCACTCAAGCTGATTTAATCGCCCTCCTCAACCAACTCGACGCAAATCGCCAACTCAACGGCGACAAAAAACAACAAATCGCCGACTGGGAAACACTTCTGCCCACTCTGCAAAGTCAACTGCAACAGGCAATCCAAGACGCAGAAATTGCCAAAAATAATGTCACCCAAGAATGGACAGAATACGAAACCAGCCAGCATGACTATCAAATTGCCCTCGCCGATGTTTTTACCCGTCGCGCCGAACTGCAAAGCCAGGGGCAAATCCTGCTACAGGAAATCAATAATGTTGACGAGTGGGTAAAGCAACAAAACACTCTCCTGGGTGACGAAATCACTCAGGTTGCAACCCTGATCACCGAACTCAAAACTCAACGCGATCATATTCCCGACCTTGAGAATGACGCGCAAACAGTCACCACTCTGCAAGTATTACTAGACGAATCCATCCAACTCCTCACCCAAAAACAAATCGTCCTCAGTGCCGAACAAAGCACCTTCACCCAAAAACAAACTCTCCTCGAAACCCAGAAAAAAGTCATCGAAACCCAATATCAACTTCTCGATGCCTACCTAGAAAATCCTGATAAAGATACCAGTAATCTCGAAAAACTCCTCACTGATACTCGCGTGACTCTGGCTGAAATCCAAAAACTAGCTGAAAAAGCCGAAGCCAGCAGCAACGCTTTAACTGCGGTGATCGAGGATGTGCAAGTCTCGCTCTTATTACAAAACGATAAATATCTCAGTGCTATCAAAGATAAACAAAAAACCCTACAAGACCTGCTCCAGTCTACCGAACTCAAAGAAAACGATACCCTCAAAGCTACCCAAAAACAACTCGAACTCAACAATTTGCAAACGCAACTGCTCGGTATCCTCAAACAAGCCAACGATGCCGGCAGCCAAGAAGCGGCTAAACTGCTAGAAGTTGCCAGTTATAACGACTTTGCCACTGTTGCCGAACTCTATCACCGCGACTATCAGGATCTGGCGACTGATCAAGGCGGTAGTTGCTCCGGTGGTATTGCTCGTCCTGAAGACATTCAACTAGCCAACTATTACTACGGCGAAATGCTGAAATATCGGCAACTCAAAAGCGAAGCCGAACAGCAAGTCACTCAATTTACCCAACTACGTACCCAAGCCGAAAGTCAGGCGGCTGCTCTCCAACAACAACAAACCCTCGCTGCTCAAGAATTAGCCCTTCTTCAGCAAGGTATAGGTAATAATCAAGACCAGATTAACGCCAAACAAGAAGAACTGGCGATCGCTCAATTCCGAGTTGATGCTCTTTCTCAACTACGAAACTGGACAGAACAAACCCAGGTGCAACTGCTATCCGTCGAACAACTGAATTTAGCCCAGGCTCAACTTGAACAAGAGATTGCTAAAAACCGTCAATATTTAATTGACGATGCTGTTACAGCCCAACTCAATAAACAACGCCTCGATATCGAACGCGATCGCCAGATTGCTATCGTTAAACTCGAACAACTAAACCAACTTAAAACCGAAGAAGCACTACAAACGGCAATCAATAATCTGCGTTCCGATTTAGGGGTCAATCCCATTGCAGAGATTATTCAACTCGCGGACTATAAAGGGCAATTGGCAGGTATTTTAGCCGAGATTGAAGACCTGAAACAAACACAACCTAGCTTACCTGAAGCAACCAAAACCCTTTTAGATAATACCATTCAGGACATTCACACAGCCCTACAAGGGAAAGAAATCCTGATCATTCAGGACAATTTACTCAAAAGTGCCAATGCCCTGATTGAACAGTCCAATATACTCAAGGCAGATGTCGCTAAACTTCAGCAGGAGGAACAGCGTTATTTAGACCTGTTAACCCAATCACAAACCGATCTTCAAGGTGCAACTAAAGTTCTCTACGATGAAATCCAAAAATCGGCGGTCTTAGACTCAGAAAAAACTCTGCTGAATGCCCAAAATCTAGAGATTCTCTACGAAATTGGCTATGCTCAAGGAGCGGTTGATCTGTCCAGCGACTTAGCGAAACAAGCTAAAGAGATTCTCGAACAAGTTATTGCAGGACGGATTGAAGAGCGCAAAGCACGGGAAAAGGCAGCTTTTAACGAGATTTTTGGCACGGTTACGTTGGTTATTAGTGCTGTTGCCGCAGTTCTCACTGCCGGAGCCTCTTTAGCCGTTAATGCTGCCACAACAGGATTATCTGGTGCTGCCGCCACAGCTGCCGCCGCTAACGCAACTGTTTTAGGCGTATCAGTTAGCACCATTTCCTCTATTGCTACTACTCTTAAGACCATTAGCTCTACCCTGAGTATAGTCCAAGCAGCCTACAATAAAGACTGGTCAACGGTTATTTTCAAAGTCGGTTTATCTTTTGCTGATGGTTTAAAAGACATTGCTGGACTGTCTTCTAATACCGTTAATACTCTCAAAACGTCTCTTAATACTGCCTATGCTGCCTATAAAGGAGGAGATTCGATTGGTACTTTATTAGGCGCAATTCAGGGTATTGGAGCGATCGCTGCTGATGGTGTTGATTTAAGTGATTTATCCCAGGTTTCCAATCTCAAAACTTTTTTAATTACCACTTCCCAAATTTCCACCGTCGTTCATGCAGGTATTCAGGCGATCGAAGATGGCGATATTCTTCAAGGCATTCAGGCATTGGGTCAGTCTTTGGGAACAATCAGCAAGAATTTTGGTTTAGGACTAGAAGAAGCCGCTAAAGCCAAATTAGAAGATTTAACGGGTTTAGAATGGCAAAAACTCGATCAAATTATTGATTTAGGTGGTAACGCCTACAATGCCATTACAAATAAAGATTGGATTGATCTGGTTAAAGCTATTGGGGGAACAGTTAAAATCATTGATGAAGGTTTTGCCCTAAAAATAGACAATCAAGGTCAAACGGCTCTAAAAACATTAACAGGGCTAGAATGGTCAGAGTTTGAGAAGATTGTTGATGCCTCCCAAACCCTACGAGTGGCAATTAAAGCCAAAAATATTACTGATATTTCTGTCGCTCTCAATGATTTGTCAAAGGTTTGGGTCACTGATGACGAACTTAATAGTAAGTTAGTTACAGCGTTCGGTTTAGATTGGCAAGATTTAACCGATATTGCTAAAACAGGAGATATTCTGATTCCAGCCATTCGCAATGACAATACCGAAGCTTGGGTGAAAGCAACGGGTGATTTCCTAACTACTTGGGAATCTAACACTGCCTTTCAGAAACATCTCAAAGACACGAGCAATCTGGAATGGACAGAATTTAAACAGTTAGTGGCGATTGGACAAACCGTTGTAGTAGCGGTTGATCAACGGAGTATTAATGCTTGGGTAGATGCGCTAAAAACTACCTTAGATTGGGCTTTAAAGGATACATCCTTCGATAATCAAAAAGTCAAGCAAATTATCAGTACCGCCCAACAAATCAACAATGCCGACAGCTGGGTTACGGCGGTAGATCAACTTTTAGGCGTGGCAGAAGATGCAACAGCCTTACGCAATAAACTGCGTGAAATTACAGGGGTTACTTGGGCTGAGTTCAAACAAATTATTAATGCTGGCCAGGCGATCGCCACTGCCATTGAGAAGGGCAATTTTACTAATTGGGGAGATGCCCTCAAAACGACTCTGAATATTTGGGTTAATGATGCCATCTTACAAGAAAAAATTGAAACCACCACCGGACTCAAGTGGGAACAATTAACCCGTATTGGTTCGACCTATGAAGCCCTGCGTCAAGCGGATGAAGGTGGTGATGCAACCAGTTGGTTTAAGGCTGCCGATCAGATTTTAATTCTCTGGGAAAAAGATACTACTCTCCAAAATCAAGTCAAAACCTTAACTAATTTAGACTGGCAAGAACTAAAAAACCTCGTGGCGATCGGCAAAACAATTGATACGGCCATTGATCAAAAAACCTATGACGCTTGGCGGGATGCTCTTAAACAAACGGTCAACTTCTGGGTTACTGACCAAACATTAAATCAATCCTTAGAAAGTTTAATTGGCTTAAATTGGAATCAACTCGACAAAATTGGTCAAGCCAGCGATGCTTTATACAAAGCCTACGGGAAAGCTGACAAAATTATTGATCAAGCCTTGGAAAGTAATAACTACCAAGATTGGCTAAATGGGATCAAAGATGTTTATCAGCTTTGGAAAGATGATCCGATTCTGCGTCAAAAAGCAACCGATGCAGGCAAAGTTATTTGGAGTGAGGTTGAAGGAATCTTCAAAGCGGAAAACACTTTAGATACCAAAAATCGTCGAGAGACCATTCAAACCAATATCCAAGACACGATAAGCACCATAGAAACAACCTTCCAACAAAAATTAGAGTCAAGTATTGGTCTATCTTGGACACAGGTAAAAGCAGTTGCTCAATCGGGTCAAATTATTGCCAAGGCGATCGCAGATAATCAAACCGAGCAATGGATTCAAGCCAGTGATGAAATTTTAAGTATTTGGGAAAAAGATAGTCAATTGCGTGAGGTTCTCAAAGATAAATATAATATTGACTGGACAAACATCAAAGCGAGTGTTGGTTCAGGTCAAAATCTGGCCAAAGCCGTTCAAGCTAATACTGTACCCGCCTGGGGAACGGCTCTACAAAATATCATTAATATTTGGGCTGAGACTACGACCTTAACGCCCCAACAGCAAGATAAACTGCAACAAACCAATAATCTTGTTAATCAAGTTAAAGCAAGTAATAATTCTCAGGATTGGTTAGCCGTTACGAATCAAGTTATTGATTTATGGAAAGATGAAACGGCTTTCCAAATCCAGCTACAACAAAATAACCAATTATCTTGGCAAGATATTAGCAATAGTGTTAAATCAGGTCAAGTTCTGGCACTGGAGCAAAATGGACTAGAACAATGGCTTGGCAATCTAAAGAATGTTGTTGAAATCTGGAAATCCGATCCCGAAATTAAGACTATTGTTGAAAATATCTCCGACCTGAATTGGCAATCTCTCAGTAATGCTATTAATTACAATAGTGTTACTGCTAATTTTATTAACGGCGATGATAATAACAATAACCTTGTTGGAACAGCAGAAAATGACTATATTGATGCCAAAAACGGTAATGATTACCTCGATGGTGGTATCGGCGATGACTTAATGATTGGTGGCACTGGTAATGATATTCTAGTTGGTGGTTTTGGTAGCGATTACTTAACCGGTGGTACTGGCAACGATAAACTCTATCTAGGTGATAAAGATGGTGTTGTTGATATCGTTAACTATGCCTTCGGTGATGGTGCAGATACTCTTTATCAGTTTGTGCGTGGTGTCGGTGGCGATCAAATTCAATTTACAGGGATTACGAATATTGATGTAGTAACATTAGGTACTAGTACTTTACTGCGTTTGGGTGATGGTACTATTGGCAATGCTGGTTTTGGTACAGGTGAGTTATTAGTTAAATTATCCGGCACATCTGGCTTTAGTGATACTGATGTGAATGTCAACCTTTTAGGTACTAATTTTTTATTCAGTTAGCTGGTAGCCACCTGCATCCGTCTTTCTCACAAGCGCTGCGATCGCCTGACCAAAAATACCAAAGGCCAAGGAAAGTCTATGTATAGAATAGGTATTAATTCTGTATTTCACGAGTCATCTGCGTGCCTCTTGCAAGATGGAGTTATCATTGCCGTTGCCGAAGAAGAACGCTTCAATCGCAAAAAACATGGAAAAAAAGCACGCTGCGATAAATTTGATGAACTGCCATTGCATTCCATTCATTACTGTCTGAAAACGGCAGGGATTGATTTGGATTGGACTTTGGACAAAAAAGAAGATACCCAACTTTTAAAAGAAGTCGGGTATCTATGGTTTTCATTTTTAAATATATTTTTAGTTCACAAATTATTTTCCTAAATAGGCTTCTAGAACTTTCGGATTTGTCTGAATTTCTGCTGGTGTTCCGTCAGCTAAATTTTGCCCTTCCGCGAGCACCCAAACGCGATCGCATAAGGACATAATGACATCCATATTGTGTTCAATAATCAGAAAAGTCATACCGTCAATCCGGTTCCAAGCGATAATGCGATCGCATATATCATCAATTAGTCTAGGATTCACACCAGCTGCTGGTTCATCCAACAAAATTAACTTAGGATTAGTCATTAGCGCCCGTCCTATCTCTAGTAGTTTGCGTTGTCCACCAGACAAACTACCAGCATAGTCCTGTGCCTTTTTTGCCAAACCCACAGATTCCAACAGGAACATAGCCCGTTCTTGTAGTTGCTTTTCTTCCTTAGCAACAATGTGCGGTTGCAACTGCACTTGCCAAAAGTTCTCACCTGTTTGTTTTTGCGCCGCCAGCAGCATATTTTCTAACACCGACAACCGCGAGAGAGTCCGGGCTACCTGAAAGGTACGTACTACACCCTGCTGAGCGATTTGGTATGTTTGCAAGTCGTGAATCGGTTCGCCATCAAAAATCACTCGTCCTTTATCGGGGCGAATGAAGTTCGAGAGTAAATTAAATAAAGTAGTTTTACCAGCACCATTGGGGCCAATCAAGCCTGTAATGCTACCTTTAGTAACTTCAATTTTCGCGTCATTGACTGCTTTGATACCACCAAAGGTTTTACAAAGTCCAGTGGCTACCAACAGGGGAAGTTGAGATGATTGGTTATTTACCAAGGGTAAGTTCCTCCTTTTTCCCTAAGATACCTTGAGGACGCCAAATCATCAGTACCATCAAAATTAGACCAATAACCATGATCCGAAATGCACCCAGACGTGCTTCATCAAGGGGGACGATTTTCGGCAAAACTTCCCGCGTTATAGCATCGTAAGCAAAGTAAATCACCGCGCCTAAGATAGTACCGACGTTATTACCAGAACCGCCTAAAATCACCATAATCCAAGTGTCAAAGGTGAGCTGCGGT
The DNA here is from genome assembly GCF_015206995.1 of aff. Roholtiella sp. LEGE 12411. Lineage (GTDB taxonomy): Bacteria > Cyanobacteriota > Cyanobacteriia > Cyanobacteriales > Nostocaceae > Komarekiella. The sequence continues at coordinate 27,118 of NZ_JADEXR010000037.1, forward strand.
TGAAAATTATCCGGGTAAATGGCGCTGATTTGCCAAGCAAAGAAAGCACCAGCGATACCTGCGATCGCACCCCCAAGCATGAGAGATTGTAATTTATACCAAAAGACATTTTTCCCCAATGCTTTGGGAATTTCTTCATCTTCGCGGATAGCTTTGAGAACTCTACCCCAAGGCGATCGCACCAAAATTTCTAACCGCCAAAATACCAATGCTAAAACTAACAGCAGCAGTAGCATTAAACCCGCTTTTGGAGTGTAATTATATAGTGAAATTACCCCAGAAATATAAATCGCTGCTACCAAAAGCGCGAATAAAATTCCTACTACCAAGCGTGATAATAATTCTTGCTTGCTTGCTAACTTTTTAGCTGAATCAGCAACCCTAGATATTTGAGCAGTCCGAATCCATCGCCATAAGGTAAAGAAAGTTACGGTAGCCAGTAGTGTCAAAAGCGCAATCATCACAAATCTGAAAAACAAATTTGGTTCTGTTGATAACGGTATAGGATAACTTTGCACGCCAAATGCCCCAGATGTCCAGGTGTCACCTACAGGTAAATCTTGGTTATTCACAACCAAACGAATTAGTTCCCCAACACCGATAGTCACAATTGCTAGGTAATCTTCTCGCAAGCGCAAAGTAGCAAAACCAATTATCAAGCCCAAAAAAGCTGCTACAATTGCCCCCGCCACAGTCGATATTAGTAGGGGAACGCCCTTTAAGCTCAATAACACGGTTGTATATGCTCCGAGAGTCATAAAAGCAATGTGACCAAAGTTAATTAACCCTGTAAAGCCCCACTGCAAGTTAAGTCCCAGACCGAATAGAGCAAAAATTGCTGTAGAAATTGCTAAGAAAATGAGATATTCAACCATAGGTATTTAGTTATTAGTCATTAGTCATTAGTCATTTGTCATTAGTCATTTGTTTTTATTCTTTCCCCACTCTCCCACTCTGCCACTCCGGGGCGAATAAATTTTAGCTTAGCTTGAGGATAGTACTGTATCGCCGTTAAACCTTGCTGATTTTCTGGGAATACTATTTATTGTTGGTGTTGGGTTGTAAGTAATAACTGAAATATGAATTTGCTGCGACTTAGGATGCATCATTTAATCGAGCAGTTAGCCGATGAGGATTTGCAAACCATTTGGAGTGTTCTCGAAGCTTTACATTGTGACTTTTATATGCTGAAAGCTATACAACAAGTTAAGCGATCGCAGCAACCGTGGGATATCTTAACCCATGATGAAGCGATACGACTGTTAATGTTTTTCTGAAGAGGAAGCGCTTTTAGTCAGCACTATTTTTTAAGGTAACGCCTAGTGAGTCTGGAAGTGCGCTATGCCAGGTCTTTTTTGCTAGACCTAAAAAATTTAGAACCTGCTGCCTACGAGCGGGTGTATGATTTTGTATTTGTCGAGTTTGCTCAAAACTGTCAACTGCATTGCCTCAAAGAACTGCGACAGCTTGATAGTGAAGGGATTTTTCACCGCTTTACTCTAGATAATTATCTGATTGGTATAGAAATTAGAGGCGAAATTGTGAAATTTTTACGTGTCATCCCTATGCCAGATGTTTAAGGTGAAGAGTTAAGCGAACACTTAAAACTGTAAACTGTATAAGGCTAGGCAGGGATCGCTATAACCTTACATTAAACTGGTTTTTGGAAAACACTTTACTTGAGATTTCCCTATGGATGCTAGGGCACTTTGGCAACGATACCAAAATTGGTTATATTTCCACGAGGGATTGGGACTGTATCTAGATGTCAGTCGGATGCGGTTCGATGATCCTTTCGTGGAGTCGTTGCAGCCGAAGTTTGACAAGGCGTTTGCGGATATGGCGGAACTTGAGAAGGGTGCGATCGCAAATCCCGACGAGAACCGCATGGTTGGACATTATTGGCTGCGAAACCCTGATTTAGCGCCAACTCCAGAGCTTACACAAGAAATTGTCCAAACCCTAGAACAAATCGAAGCCTTTGCTGAAAAAGTCCAAACAGGTGCTATTCATCCTCCCAGAGCAAATCGCTTCACCGATATTATTTCTATTGGCATTGGTGGTTCCGCTCTTGGCCCCCAATTCGTCGCTGAAGCCCTCGCCCCTGATTTCCCGCCCCTGAAAATTCACTTTATCGACAATGCTGATCCCGCAGGTATTGATCGCGTTCTCACTCATTTGCGAAATAGCCTTTCCAGCACTTTGGTATTGGTGATTTCCAAATCTGGAGGAACGCCGGAACCCCGCATCGGCATGATTGAAGTTAAAAAAGCCTACGCGGGACAAAATTTGGACTTTTCTCACTATGCGGTAGCTATTACCAGCGTTGATAGCAACCTAGATAAGATAGCCAAAGATGAAAGTTGGCTAGCCCGATTTCCCATGTATGACTGGGTAGGAGGACGCACCTCAGAAATGTCTTCTGTGGGGTTAGTACCAGCGGCATTACAGGGAATTGATGTTCGTGCCATGCTAGATGGTGCAAAAGAAATGGATGATGCTACCCGCATCCCAGATGTGAAAAATAACCCAGCGGCCTTATTAGCCTTGTCTTGGTACTTTGCCGGCAATGGACGGGGTGAAAAAGATATGGTTGTCCTACCTTACAAGGACAGCTTATTTTTATTCAGTCGCTATTTGCAACAGCTGGTGATGGAATCCTTGGGTAAGGAAAAAGACTTAGACGGCAACGTAGTCCATCAAGGCATCGCCGTTTATGGTAACAAAGGCTCAACAGATCAACACGCTTATGTGCAGCAGTTGCGTGAGGGTGTGGCGAATTTATTTGCTACCTTCGTTGAAGTTTTAGAAGATCATAAAGGCCCATCCCCTGAAATAGATCCGGGAGTTACATCAGGCGATTATCTTTCCGGTTTTCTTCAAGGAACCCGACAAGCACTTTTTGAAAATCACCGTGATTCAATTACAGTTACCATTCCCCAAGTTAACCCCCGAACTGTAGGGGCATTAATTGCTTTGTATGAGCGTGCTGTTGGTTTGTATGCTAGCTTAGTCAACGTCAACGCCTACCATCAACCAGGGGTAGAAGCTGGCAAAAAAGCTGCCGCTGTTATTCTCGACTTGCAAACACGAGTGGTGACAGTACTGCAAAAAGAAAAAACTGCTCTTTCCATTTCCGATCTCGCCGACAAAGCTGGCGCATCTGATCAAATTGAGGCAATTTACAAGATTTTGCGTCATCTGCACGTCAATCAGCGCGGTGTAGTTTTGCAAGGTGATTTGGGACAGCCTGGTAGTTTAACAGTTTCTGCTAGCTGATAAGCATAAGTTTTACATTGCAGTTGAGTTTCAGTATTGTTGCTAATGCAACGATTTTGTATGGTTAAGCATCCTTGTTTAAAGTGCAAACTTTGGTACGGGGATGCTTAACTATTTCTATCTTTCGCCAAAGTTAATTTCTCAACCAATTCAGCCTTGAGTTTCTGAAAGTAATTAGCAGCATCTTTCAAACTGGAAGCTTTAGCATAGCGAATCAAAGGTTCTATTAGCCAAGCTTCTGTAGGAGTCATTTGAGGTTTTAGTGTGCCGAGGCGCAAATTCAAGTCTAGCCATTGCAAACTAGAAGGAATATGCTCAGCGTGTTCTCGACAGGTTTCTATAACTTGAGTGAAAATTACCTCAAAATCTTCTTGTAAATCGTAGACTTTTACCATTTGCCCAACCCGAAATACTTGATAGACTAATTCGCGCATTCGGATTTCATCAGAAGATTCCAGAATGTCTTTGACTGTTAAGACTTTAAAATTGCCTCCCGAATCAATCGCCCAAATCTGTCCTAGCAAATTACATACGAGATTTACTAATGCCTTATCAAATTCTAGGCGAGTAGCGGAACTGGAGGGAGCCTCTTCAAACCAACCTCCTCTTTCAACCAAAATCTGACAGCAGCGTTCCCTAGTGTTAGCATCTCCCCCAGCAATCTGAGTTCGTCCTTTTGACCCTGGTCGATAGATGGTTTCAGACCCACTCCCTTCGCGTAGTCCAGTTTGAATTGTTACTCCACGCAGAAATCGACAGACTATTTGGGGCATTGTAGAGGGCCAAAGGTCTGGTAAACGACCAAAAAGTGTGGCTTCTTCGATTTTTTCAATAAAAATTTGTCGGAAGCGCTGAAAATAAATGCCATTAGAACAGAAGACGAACAAGGGAAACGATGTGGCTGGCTGCAATAGCTTTTCTTGTTCTTCAATCAGCACTAATAATTCTACAAGAGTGGTGATTACGTTTAAGAGTTGGTCAGGATTGGGACAGACAAGAACCACTTCTGGTAACAAACCAGACCCATAGCAGGTGAGCAAGTCTGGTTTGAGGATTGTATCTGTGGGGATAGAGTGAATTTTTTGAGGGGTGGCGATCGCAATTTTACCACTCTGTCTCAAGGAGGAAGCACTAACAGACCCTCGTCGTTCTATAAAATACACGTGATCATCTATCTGCGTTAGCTGCTTTGTTAAATGATAGAAAAAACCGACTCCTAACGCTCCAGTTGGTAAGATTCCTATGCTGTTTGAAATTAAGGAACTCATACCTCAATTCTCTGTGAGTTCAGCAAGTACTTGACAAGCCTTGCCTAAATCGGAAACCTTGACCATCAGGCGCATATTTTCACCAGGATGGACATTACTTCCGTAAATGTATTCAATATTAATTTTGGCAGCCGCCAGAGCATGACTCAACAGAGCTAGTTGACCGGGATTATCTGTTAATTCAATGGCTAAAACATCTGCCTCAATCACGTAGAATCCCTCTTTCACCAAAAGGGTTTTACAGTTATTAGGATCGCTAGCCACCAAACGAATAACACCCTGGTCTATGCTGTCGAGCAGGGAAATTGCCTCAATATTAATTCGCTCTTTGGCAATCGTAGTGCTGACGGCAGCTAGGCGACCAGGGTAGTTTTCCAGTGCTACTGTCAGTTGACGTTGGATTTTAAAGTGCATATATAAAAGAAGGCTTTGACCTGTGGTCTTGTTTAATTATCTCACTTTGCTGTCGTATTAGTTAGGTTAATAATTGCACTTCCATTTGACCATGACATTAGAGAAGCTTAAACAATTTCGCACAGATGTGTAGACTATCATCGGGAAAGCTTTTGTGAAACAAACTGCCGACATTGCCGCAGATCAATTAATGCGCGTGCTTTCTAAAATAAATAAATGCGATTTTAGCGGGTATCTCAACTATTGATTGGATGTTAATTAATTTTGCTAGAGTTTGGCATTTTAATAGTCCACAATACAATATCTTGAATTTTGCAGTTCAGTTAAAAATTTAGTAAAATCTTTAGCTTTATATCTCTATAAAATTTTTCTTCCTACTTGATATGGTAAATAGTGAAAACTGTTTGTTTTGACATTAGTTGAGATAACTAACACCTGGAAATTACAGTAATACTTTTATGTTAAAGAAGAATATTCAGTATTTATACCGTTTTAAAAACATACTGTAAAGATGACATTAGGTAACATAAAACATAAGTTGCAGTCCTACGGACTATATCTTAAGAGGAGATTAAAAATGCAATATTACTGTGAATTTAACAATAAAATGGGTAAATACCAGGAATATACGCTAACCAAAAATCCCAGAGTTTTTATTATTAGCAAGAATAGCGGCAAGTTTTACTAAGTTAATCCACTTGAAGTAAAAATAGAATAAAAGCAAAGCAATGAATATTTCTATTCTGGTCTTTGGAAGTAATAATTTTCTCGCTAAACTTCCAGATCAGATCCGTTTTACAAGCGCTTTTAGTGTAGAAGTTATTACCAATTTGGATCAGGCAGTATCGCGTATTCAAATCACGCCGCCCGATGTAATATTTGTGCAAGCTAGCTTAGATGGCAGTATGGAACTATGTTATTGGCTGAAAAACCAGACAAAGTTATCCTGGATATACTGTATTCTTTTCGAGGATCGTCCTCAACAGCTTACAGATAGAAGTATGTATGGCTGGCACAGAGAACTAGAAATGACTGCTGCTGCACTAAAACAAGGAGCCGATGCTTATATTTGGCAGCTTCTTGAAGATCAAACAGACTCTGACTTGGCATTGATCACCAATCATCGACTAATACTAGCTCAGTTGACAGTTGGCTTGCGGAAAGCGCAAAAATACCGCGATCTGATCCGAACAAATGATTTGTTGTCAGCGATCGCTTTGGCTGATTCATTAACAGAATTGAATAATCGCCGTGCTTTGGAATGGGAGTTACCCAGGCAAATTAAAAGAGCCAGGACTCAGCGAGAGCAGATGAGTTTGATTATTTTGGATGTCGATTATTTCAAGAAAGTCAATGATACTCATGGGCATTTAATTGGCGATCGCCTCTTACAATTGCTGTGTACACGGCTGCGACACAATTTGCGTTTTCAAGACACTGCATTTCGCTATGGTGGCGAAGAATTCGTGGTTATTCTGGCTCACACTACCAGTGAAGAAGCATTAATTGTGGCACGTCGTCTCAATCGCATAGTTAGCGAGCAACCGTTTGCACTCAACAATAAACTCACTATTAATATTACAATTAGCCTGGGCACAGCATCTCTAGAAGCAGAAGATGACGATCAGGGAGAAAGTTTACTGTATCGTGCCGATCAATGCCTATTGCAGGCTAAAGCTGCTGGACGTAACCGGGCGATCGGCTGGGAATATTCATACCATGTCTCACATTTAAAAGCTGTTTCTTCTTAAGTAGTAAGACAAAATTAATTACACAAATTTCGACCTGAAACCCTTATGTAGCATAAAATCTAATGTGTAAATATTTCTGTCCGATTACTTAACAGTACTGAGTGCTCTTCACTCAGCACTACTAATTACACTCAGACAATCTGTTACCGAGGCGCGTTGTTGCATAGCCTTAACTAAGGCTTGGTAACTAGACCAATTTTCTTGGAGTAAGTTTTTTGCCTGAAGGGCATGAAACCGCTGTTTTTGCTGACAAGTAGATTCAGAAAAACCCAAAACTGTCAATACACCTGCGAGCTTGTTTTTATCATCACCTCCACCTTCAGCATTATCAAAAACTAGGGTTTCAGCAGCAATACCCGCCATCCAAATAGTGCAGTAGCGTTCTAACATTTGGGCGCTGATTTTTCCCATTTCCAGTTGAGTTGCTAATTCCGCATCATCAAAGGTAACGCCACCTTGCCCAGCCTGTCCCTGTTTCCAGGCTTCCCACGCGCTGAGTGTGTAGTTGGTAACGGGAATATCTAGCAAGTAAGCAACGATAAAATGCCCTGCTTCATGATGGATAATGCGATCGCGGTGTTCAGGAGAGAAACTAGCAATCCAATCTAAAAAGATAGTACCTCCCTTACCTTGCAAGCCGAAACTATCTAATGTGGCTATACCCAAGATAGTGAAGGTTGCAAGTGCTGGTACTGTGGGCGACAAATGAATAAATGGCCCCAATAGGCTGGAAAAAGTGATCAAAAAGACAGATATTGCAACTAAATTTAAGGCAGTCTGGCTCATTGCAAATTTTTTAAATGCAGATTAATCTTTCTTCATTATGAGGCGAAATTAGCTGCGGGGGAAGTGTGATTAGACAATTTTCCGTGGGTTATATATGTTTTTCAAATAAAATTCCACATTAATTATCAACAAATCAATCAATAATAAACCTGAACTGAATCATATTGATTTTTATCTAAAATATATAGAATAATCCAACTAATTACTCAAACACTACTGTACGATTGCCATAGACTAACACCCGATTGTGCAAGTGTAAGCGCACTGCTCTAGCTAATACAACTCGCTCCAAATCTTTGCCTTTTCTCACCAAATCGTCAACTTCATCGCGGTGGCTAACTCGCACCACATCTTGCTCAATAATGGGGCCGGCATCTAAATCAGCGGTGGCATAATGAGCCGTTGCACCAATAATTTTGACACCACGTTCAAAAGCTTGGTGATAGGGATTTGCACCTACAAAGGCTGGTAAAAATGAATGATGAATATTAATAATTTTTGGAAATTTAGCAATAAAATCTGCACTAATAATCTGCATATACTTTGCTAATACAACTAAATCAATTTTGTAACTTTGGAGTAATTTTAGTTGTTGGGCTTCCTGTTCTAGTTTATTATCTTTGGTGATATTAACATGCTGATAATCGATACCAAATTGCTCTGCAACTACCTTTAAATTAGGATGGTTGCTGATAACTAAAGGAATCTCTGCAATAAATTCTTTGGCACGTTGCCGCCAAATCAAGTCAAATAAACAGTGGTCTTGCCGACTTACCCAAATGGCAATGCGTGGTACTGTATCAGAAAAGCGTATTTCCCATTTGGCATTTAAAGGTTGAGCAATCGCATTAAATGCTGGTGCGATCAACTCTCGTGGCAAATTAAACCCGTTTAACTGCCATTCAATACGGGTGAGAAACAATCCAGCAGCAAAGTCTGTATGCTGATCTGCGTGGATAATATTACCACCATTTGCATAGATAAAATTAGCAATTTTCGCCACCAGTCCCCGTTGATCAGGGCAAGAAATTAGCAGTGTTGCGGTCGGGTTAGTCATGGAAATATTGCTTAGTTGCTCTTTGTCGGAGTCGGAAGAGGAATATTTAGTGGAGGTAGTTTCTGACTGTTATCTACAGGTTGTCTCCATTCTGATAGTTCCCGATTCACCGCATTTGCAAAATCTTTAGATACCAACAATATATCTATATTTCCATCTGGTTTAGCAGTAGGCTCAGTTTGAGCATATAAGAAACGATCGCTAAAGTCAGGTTTACCCAAAATCAACTGATGGTTTTTCTGATTCTTCAGGGTGATATTAATAGTTGCTTGGGGTTGATCTAAAGCAAACTCTCCACGTTGGTTAGCTGGAATTGATAAAGTCCGCTCACTTTTACCCTTGACTAACAAATCCATCAAATAAGAAACAATAGCATCATTTGCTGGTACAGATGTGGGCGATTTTATTACCCACTTAGGATTGCTAGATTGAGTGTTACGTTCCAGACTAAGGGTGATATTTTTAGTGTTTATTGTTAAAGACTGCACATCATCTTCTCCAAAAGAGAAAATTTGCTGTTTTTTCTCCTTGATTTCTTCTCGCTGAGTCGAACCTTTCATTTCATAGAAGTAAACAAAACCACCTAAACCCAGCGCTAGCAGTATTAAAATTAAAGTCGTTCGGGGCAATTTCATTTTTTAGTCATTGGTCATTGGTCATTGGTCATTGGTCATTGGTCATTAAGAGTAGAGACGCGATTAATCGCTTCTCTACAAGGGTCAAGGGTTATTATTTATTCTCCCACTCCCCCACATTCCTTACCGTCGTTTCCACCAGATAATAGCTGCGGCAATCAAGCCAATTAGGGGTAAAAACAATAGAGACGACAGTATTAAAAGATTGGCTTGCATAGTTGTCAGGTTTATGCGTCGGTTTTTGGCTTCTTTGGGGCGAATGGAAAGGGGTTGCTGATCTTGTTGACTCAGCCAAGTAACTGAGTTGAGAAATACATCTCCATTTAGTTGTTGTTGAAATAAGCCATCGGTAGCGAAATCAGAATTTCCTAAAACCACTAACCGTGATTCGGTGGCTATTTGAGATGAGGGAGAAGGAGGAGGAAGAGGAGAGGGGGAGAGGGGGGGGATGGGGGTAGTTTTATTTTGGGTGGTTGGTGATGGTAGGGGTGAAGGTGTTGGCTGTTGCGGAGTAAAAGTAGATTTGGCTGGTAGTTTTTTTGTTAAAGCCACGCCTAAAGTCAGAGGCCCTTTGAGGTCTTTATCGGGATTAAACTCTAATTTTTCGCTTTGCAGATCGCTTTCAGCCCAGCTGTTGGGATAAGGTTTAGTTTGCAGTAGGGGAGTCGCTTCAACACCAGCTACTGGCGTAATTTCGAGAGGTCTTGCAAGTGGATAAAAAGAAATACCATTGCCAAAATCTTTGGTAATCGGATGTTGTCCGTATTCACTGACTAGGGGAGCAGCGGGGCCAAGTCCGACTTTTTCACCGGAGACATCGACGGCTAAACGATTATCTAGACGAACGCCCCATGTTTGCAACAAGCTCTCAAGTTTGGGATCTGTATTGGGATCAATCATCAGCAGTAAGTTACCGCCGCGATTGAGATACTCTTGCAAGGCTTTGACTTCGCTCTCAAACAGCCCTCGCTTGGGCCCAGCTACCACCACCACAGCAGCATCTTCAGGAACTTTGGGATTTTCTGCTAGATTCAGCGGTGATGTTGTGTAATTTTTGTCGCCTAACCCCTGAATTGCTTGTGATATTGCACCTTTAGCGGCTGAGAGTTGGCGTTCGCCGTGACCTTGGAGTAGGTAAACTTTAGCTGTGGTTGCACTGGTGATTTGTTGCAGGCGACTAGTTAACCTAACCTCCGACAGGCGTTCATTTTCATTCACCACCTGTACTAATTGCCGTTTCTCTCCAGATTCTAGGTAAACTTCCCCATAATCTTTAACGCCAAACTTGTCTGCTAATCCAGGTCTAGCTTGGGGATCAATATACTCAAATTTAAATTTTGAACTTTGTCGCTGATAATTATTTAGCAATTCTCGGTCTTGAGGATTTTGAGTAACATCAAATACCCACACTTTAACTGGCTGTGGCAAGGTACTCACCAATTCTCGTGACTGAGGGGCAAGGGTAAATAACTGAGTCTCTGTTAAGTCTGCCCGCAAATGGTAGCGATCGCCTAAAAAGTTAATCAACCCCAAAATTGCCAAAATTGCCCAAGTTGCCACCAAGGCATTAGTCCCAGCCTGGGTAGAACGACGCTTCCACCAGTTACTCTGCTGGCTTTGCCATACTACCCACAACCCACTGATGACAATCCCTGAAGTCAGGAATGCGAATGGGATTGCTCCCCACTGTTCAGACACTAAACCAGCTGTTAAGCCAACAATAAATAGGAACGGGCCTAACCAAAATAGATATTTCCACAGGTTATTTTTGGCGATTTTTTTCATGTTATTTGTCATTTGTCCTTGGTCATTTATCCTTGGTCATTTGTCTTTACTAATGACTAATGACTAATGACTACTGACGCTGAAAACGTAGTGCATCAATTGATTGAGCCGTGAGAAAGATGCCTAAAAAAATGTAACTGGCAAATAAAATCAAGCTACTAGTATCGAAAATTCCTTGAATTAAAGTGTTGTAATGTTTTAGTAACGATAGATGACCCAAGGCTTTGCCTATGGGGCCAGGGATGAATTTGGCAATTAAATCAATGAATAATAGTAATAAAATAACTGCGAAGGTGAGAACAGCAGACAGAATTGTGCTTTCTGTTAAAGAGGAAATAAACATTCCTAAAGATAAAATTGCTGCTGCTAGTAAGATTAATCCAAAATGACCCAGCAAGAGAATTGAAGGTGACATGGGTGGATTTGATCCACTAATTGCGATCGCTTCAAAAATTAGCATAGGCGCGACCATCGCTGTAAAAAATGTTAGCACTCCTAATAATTTACCTATAGCTACTGCCCAGTTGGTGACTGGTGAAGTGGCTAACAGTTCTAAAGTGCCTCGCTTGCGTTCTTCGGCATAAAGTCCCATTGAGAGAATTGGCAGCACAAACAATAATAGCCATCCCATTCGATCCAAAAATGCCCGAATAAATTCGTAAGGGACATCTATTGGCGGTACTGGTACTCCTATTTGTTGCCCTTGTAAATCTATTGCTGCAACTGCTGGCAAGATCCCATCTGGGCCCAGCAAAATCATGATGAAAAATAACCCAGCAATAAACCAAAAGACGCCAGCGATCGCATAAGCCAAAGGTGATACAAAATAACTCTGTAACTCTCGGCGATAAATGGCAATGATATTACCCAGTACTACACCCATTTATGCTGCTTCTCCTTCATTGGCTGCGGTTGAATCTACCTCAGTTTCTAAATTCTTTTCTTCTGTGGTCAGTTGTAAGAACACATCTTCCAGAGTAGCGTTGACACGCCGCATTTCATGTAAACCAAATCCCGCACGGACTAATGTTGTGACAATATCTCGTCCTGGTTCTTTTCCCGGTTGCGATATCACTCGCAGGTAAGCACGTTGATCTCGAAGAGGGGTTTGACTATGCATTCCTGCTGTCGGAAACGATTCTACTAGACCTACACCAGCGACATTTTGCAGTACTTGTTTCGCTAAAGCAGCTTCTCCCTCTATCTCTAATTCATAGCCAGAGCCACTTGTCAACTGCATCATCAAGTTTTCGGGTGTATTAGTTGCGACAATTTTACCGCGATTAATAATGGCTATGCGGCTACAGGTCATACTTGCTTCTGGCAGAATGTGCGTAGAAAGAATAATTGTATGAGTACCTGCGAGACTTTTAATTAAATTCCGCACCTCAATAATTTGTCGGGGGTCTAGTCCGACGGTGGGTTCATCTAAAATGATCGCTGGTGGATCGTGGACGATCGCTTGAGCAATGCCGACTCTTTGGCGATATCCTTTAGAAAGTTTGCGGATAATTACCCGGCGCTTTTCTTCTAAATTGCAGCGTTCGATTGCTGCTATGACTTTACTCGCGCGATCGCCTGCTGATACTCCTTTAATTCGCGCGACAAAATGCAAAAATCCCTCCACCGTCATTTCTGGATATAACGGCGGTGTTTCTGGTAAATAACCAATTCGTTGGCGCACAGCCAGTGAATTTTCATGGACATCATAACCAGCAATCCTGGCTTTACCATTGGTTGCAGGTAAATAACCGGCCAGAATTCGCATGGTTGTGGTTTTACCAGCACCATTCGGCCCCAAAAACCCTAAAATCTCCCCTGGCTCGACGCTAAAAGTGACATCAGTAATCGCTGGGGTTGAACCGTAAATCTTACTCAGATGTTCAACTTCAATCATCGGTAATTAGGCGATCGCAAATTTATAGAATACCCAACAATCTTAGATCACCCAAGGAACTGACAGAGGAGGAGACGGAAATTATGCCTTGACTGTTCTCTCCTAAAGCTGAAAATATGCAAATTAGATGAAATTGGACTACAGAGAAAATCAATGAGAGCAATCAAAATTATTGTTGAAAAACATAGAGACGGTTACGTAGCCTATCCTTTGGGTATTAAGGGGATTGTGGTTGGTGAAGGGGACACCTATGAGGAAGCACTAGCTGATGTTAAATCAGCTATCCGCTACCATGTCGAGACATTTGGTCAAGAGGTTTTGAAGTGGATACCAATATGCAGCTTGTAGGCTCCTACTTCCAGATTGGAACTTGGAATTTCCACCTCAGAGCTGAGCATTCCAAGTTGGGAACTCGAAATTTGGAGATTGGAACTTAAAGCATCAAGTTTGGAACTCGAAACTTTGAGCTTGAAACTTGAAACTTCAAGCTCAAAGCTCGGAATTTTGAGCTTTACACTCAAACTCCGAGCTTCAAAACTTAAAATTTTAACCTTTAAGGTTGAATCACCGAGTTATTTTTGTAGCTAACGATGGTATTGGGCGGTTGAACTTTTCGAGCTTTACGGCTAAACCTGCGCCCCATATCATCAATGACTGCATCTAAACCCGCTACATTACCACTAGCTTTGGCATAGTTATAAACTGCGAGAGCTGCTGTATAAGCTTCACTCCCAGATGCAATAAAAGTATCATCTACCAGTTCTTGCAGTTGTGTCAAAGATAGCAGTACTGGATACAATGCATCAAATAATTCTACATCCCGGCGCATTTCATCTAAATCAAACGACCGGGGCAAAAAATCTTGGTTTTGGGTTGCTACTTCCAACGCTTTACTAACAAATGCTCGACTTTTGTCACCTAGTTTAGGTAAAGATCTGCGCTCCTCTGCGGTCAAATCAATCAAAAACGGTAACTTTTCTCGAATAGTAGTGATTGCTTGCATGACTTCTTCTCGATCTCTCTGGGAAAGATTCGCACTGATGCGATTATCTGACATTTTCAATACTCCTTCGGGTGCTCTCAATTCAGTATTCCCAAAGTGAAAGAGGCAATGTCTACGACGGGCTACGCCTACGCAAAAACTAAAGCTATTAATACCAAACTGAAAACTTCCAATTTTAAAACGAACTCCAAACGTTGCATGAGAGTCTATAACTGGTGTGGTGTACACTAACCGCTTACAAGAAAATCTCAGGCGGATATATTTTCTATACAGAGGGATACTACTTTAAAAAAGTTTGTTATAAGTAGTGTCATTTATGATTGTCATAATTTAAACAGTTGACTCACGATTATCAATGGTGAACTCTACCCTCGTTGCAACAATCTATGTCAACCTCGTTACGGGGAATGATGCCAATCCTGGTTCACGGTTGAGTCCGTTTAAAAGCCTCACCCGTGCCTTAAAAGCAACCCAAACGCCCGCGATCATTCAACTAGCATCGGGAATTTACAAAGCCACTACTGGCGAGGTTTTTCCACTGGTCATCCCTGGGGGGGTAACAGTAGTGGGTAACGAAGCTAACAAAGGTACAGGGATTATAATTGCTGGAAGTGGTGAGTATCAGAGTCCCAGCTTTGGTATGCAAAACATCACGCTGCTCCTACTAGGCAATGCTAGTCTCTTGGGTGTGACAGTTACAAATGCTATAGCAAAGGGTACTGGTGTCTGGATTGAATCGGCTGCGCCTACTGTAGCTAACAATACTTTGATTAACTGTGGGCGAGAAGGTGTATTCACAACCGGCAATGCTAAACCCGCAATTGTGGATAACGTGTTTGTACAAAACCTTGCTAGCGGGTTGTTCATGGCGCGCAATAGCAAGGGGGAAGTCTTACGGAACGTTTTTCAAAAAAATCCTTTGGGCATAGCAGTTAGTGATTTTGCTGCCCCTTTAATTGCAAATAATAAATTATCAGAAAATCGCACAGCGATCGCGCTTTCACGAGACGCTCGTCCTGTACTGCGTCAGAATCTGATTGCCAAAAATACCCAAGGTGGTTTGTTGGTCAATGGAAATGCAGTCCCTGACTTAGGTAGCGCCCAAGATCCCGCAAACAATATCTTTCGTGAGAGTGGCGAATTTGATTTACAAAATACCACATCACAAAAGCTGGTTTCCGTTGGCAATCAGTTGAATCCTACCCAAGTCCAAGGGCTGGTAGAATTTATCGCCACCACAGCAGATACTCCCGCTCAAGTAGGAATTAGCACTAGTTTCTCCGACCTCGATGGTCATTGGGCGGCGACTTTTGTCGAAGCATTAGTGAGTAAAGGCTTGATTAAGGGCTTTCCTAACGGAACCTTTCTCCCAAATGCGCCAATTACCCGCGCTCAGTATGCTGCTCTGGTTGCCAAGGTTTTTCAGTTGCCTGCAAGTAATAATCAGCGTAGTTTTACGGATATAAAGCCGGATTATTGGGCGGCTTCAGTCATCTTAAGTGCAGCGAATATGGGCTTTATCAGCGGCTTTCCCGATGGGTCGTTTCGACCAGAGCAAAATTTGACCAAAATTCAGGCAATAGTATCTGTTGTCAATGGGTTAAAGCTGAGTGGAGGGAATCCGAATGTGTTAAGTGTATACCGCGATCGCGCTCAAATTCCCAGTTACGCCACTAATTCTCTAGCCGTTGCCACCCAAAAGCTATTAGTGGTGAATTATCCTCAAACCGAACAACTCGAACCCCTACGGGATATCACTCGTGCGGAAGTGGCGACATTAATTTATCAAGCCTTAGTCGCCAGTGGCAAGGAAAATGCTATCACATCTGCTTATATTGTCAATCCCCAGATAGACATACCTTCTTTTACAGACATTGTGGGACACTGGGCAGAAGTATTCATTCGTGCATTAGTGAGTATGGACTTAACTCATGGTTTTGACGATGGTAGCTACCAGCCAGACAAACCCATGACTCGCGCCCAGTATGCGGCGTTAGTGGCGGTGGCCTTTAATCCTACTCCCAAACGCCCAGCACCCGATTTTACGGACGTACCGAAAAATTTTTGGGCGTATAATGCTCTGCAAATCGCGGCTAGTGGTGGCTTTGTCGGTGGATTTAGCGATCGCACCTTCCGCCCCGATCAAAATGTGCAAAGATTACAGGTAATTGTCTCCCTAGTTAACGGCTTGGGATTATCAACAGCTGATAACAATGCCTTAAAAGGCTACAGCGATCGTCAGTTCATTCCTGAATATGCACAGACAGCTGTTGCCACTGCTACACAACAAAGAATCGTCGTCAATTACCCAGACTCCAAACTGCTTGAACCTTCCCGTTCAGCAACACGCGCTGAAGTTGCAGCAATGATTTATCAAGCATTAGTTGCCATTAAGCGAACACCCGCGATCAACTCGCCCTATATAGTGTTGCATTCCAGCAGTTGACAAGTAGAATGGGAAACACTGCCTATCAACCTAGCAACTCTTGGAAAATAATCCATGTAGTTAAAAGCACGTTAGGCTATATGCGATGGGTCAAAAACTTATACCTATTGCCTGAAGCTAATAGCCCATGTTAAAAACAGTTCCAGATACTTTCGCCGATTTAGCTACCGCCTTATTAATTCACTATAGTTTTGATCTTGGTGGGTATAACGCCGTTGATTTAGTTAACCGTTGGCAAACGCAATATCCAATTTATTGGCTACACCTAGCAGTAATTGAGGCGCTGTATCAAGGTCGTTACAAAGCGGTTTCTGTACAGCAAATTTTAGTCTTTTGGCAACGGCGGGGACAAGCTACTTATCATTTCAATATGGAATTTGAACGCCTGATTTGTAGCAAATTTCCCGAAAGCCTAACCGCATCGGCTGCACCAGCCCTACCGCCTGTCAAGAAAAACACCACTGTTGAAAAAGCGAAGAATCTTCAATTACCACCTGCTAGGGTCGGTAATGGCTATCAACAAAGCAATACTGCACCCATGCAACTGATAAGTAGAGAACAGAATGCACCTTTAGGCGCAGAAGTAAAGCAGGAAAGTAAGGACAATAAAAACGTCCCGAAGTTTGCTAATTATAGGGACTTTGCTTCTTTGGCAACACGACAGTTGGCGTCTGCTGTCAGCCAAAAGCCAACCTCTGACGTGAGTCCACCACCGGCTCCATCACCAATCCCCAATAAACAAACAAAACTGCTACCACCTGCGGCTATTCATCCTCCCATAGGGCAATTTACTCCAGAAAAAAGCGATCGCTCTGAATCTTTCACATCAAAACTCAAAGCGATGTCTGGCGAACAGCGTTAGCCACTGGTTTAAGCAAGCATCTGACGCAAATGATAAATATACTATTGCTCGAATTATGAGTATTTTACTAACAGGTATTCTCGATTCGGAAATTGTGCTTTAATCGCAATATTTTAGAGATCAGAATTTACGCAAGTGTCATATTTTTAACGCCAGAGGTTGTCCAGAGTCAAAGGTCAAAAGTCCAAAAAACCTTGATTCTTGACCCTTGACCCTTGACTCTTATACCAGAAGCCTTGTGTGCCAGTTGCGTAAGTCCTAGAGATATTGCATATATGTTTCTTGTCTATTGTTGTTGTCATATTCGACTGATAATATTCGTTTTATAGGCATCTTATTTCAGGTATAGCTAGTCTACTTGGGCGGAAGTTTACCTACTTTTAACAACGGGCTTAAGCCCCAAGTCTGGTTCATTGGGATCGTAGCTGGATGTACGCCTTGCTGTAGTAGTCAGGACTTATACCAAGTTACTTTAAACGGGAAACATAATTTTTTGTATAGACGTGGTATGGCACGGCTATACAGGATTTGAATGTATCGTGATTAAGGTGAAATGGTATTACCTGCTGGCTTATTCCTGAAATTTTTTGCCAATCATTGTTCCTACTGTACTTATTTGATAACTACACAAATCCACTTGTTAAAACCTCCATCAACCTAAGTTAATGGAGGTTTTTTTTAATTGCTAACTTGATTAATTCAACGGTTCAAGAACAGCTCTTAAACCTTTACTATTTAGTGTTCTGACCATTTCCTTGGCGTTATATTCGCTGCTAAAGACACCCGCTTGCATGACTCTTCTACCTTGCCAGACTGTGGAAAACGCACCAGGAGCAAGCGATCGCACTAAATCACGCTGATTATCAGTTGCTAGTTGCACCATCACACGATAACGAACACCAAACGGTGTAGCAGGCGGCAAATCTCCACCATAAGCCAGAGTTGGAGTTGGCTGTTTTTGTAGATGGCGATCGCCTGGTGGCAAAAGTGATGAATCGCCAAGGGGAGCAGCTTCTAATGTGGCTAACGGCTGCCTTTGATCCCTTGCCCTTGGTACTTGTGCCTGTACTACATCCGATGGAGCCTGGGGTGCAGTAAACTCAATCGTGTTGGGATCAATCCGCACATAATTCATCTGCGGCACATCAGGCAGACTTGCTGGTTTAGGAATTATATTTGCCCTTGGAGCACCTTGAGTGCCTGTCGGTATCTGTCTATTTAACAAGCTGCTGGGAATCGGAAATCCGGCAACTCTAGAGGTTGGTGGCTGTTGATTCGATTTGGGCACAGAAATCGGTGCATTGGCTGGCAAAAGTGGCAATAGCTGACTGTTCAATTGTGCAGCGTCGTTATTTTGGGAAAAGCTATTGCTGGGTAATGGCAGTGTTTGCGTGTTGGGAGTTTCAGAGACTCCCGGAGCTGAGAAGGAGATTTCTCGCCCCACATTGTTGGAGACAGGTGTAGGTTGATTTTGGGCACTGGGTGCTGTTATGCCTTTAATATCTACATTGCCAGCGATCTTATTGCCAGTAAAGTTATTGCCAAAGGCAGAAATTACCTGCTTAGCAGCGCTGGCGTTAATGTCGTAGCGAGTGTTGTTGCGAAACTCATTACCTCCTGGTTCAGATGCGCTACCTAAATCTGGCATTGCTTGAGCGATCGCAACTACACCATCTTCTTTACTACCTTGAATAAAATTATTCCGCAAAATCGGGCGGGCATTTGCCTGTACTAAAATTCCCGATCTGTTGTCCTGAATTTGATTACCTACCACTATAGGAGCCGCATTTTGGGCAATGTTGATTCCAAAGCCCGTTTTTTGCAAGATATTTTCCCGTACCTCAGCACTGGAACTACCAGCAATTGTGATCCCATTTGCTCCATTAAGATAAAAGTAATTCTTGCTAATAATCGGCGCAGCTTTACCAGTAACGGAAATCCCATCTTGAGTACTGCCACTAAAGGTATTTTCCGCAATTACTGGATTGCTAGATTCAATCCACAAACCATAACCACGAGGATTGGAATTCGTCACCGTCACCCCAGTGAGCACAGCTTGGCTTGCCCCAACAATTGTAACATTTTGACCGCCAAAGCTCCGACTAAGGTATTCACCGCCTCCCTGGATGGTAATATCCTTGCCTTTATTCCCAGGATCTCCTTGAATTGAAACACCCGATTTCATTATTAAAGGAAATACCTCTCCAGTCTCAGCACTGTAAGTGCCAGTGGAGAGCATAATTACAGTATTGGCATTAGCTAAGCGCAGGGCTTGGGTAATCGTTTTCAAAGGAGTGCGTAAACCCGTAGCGGCTTGTCGAGAGACATCACCGCCGTTACCTGCATTGTCATCTCCAACACTTGGGTTGACAAACAGCACGTTAACCTGAGAAATTGTTTTCTCACCCAGTGGCCTCGAATCTGGTGCAGATGGGACTTGAGCAATGGCGCTGTCAGGGCTTGTGCCCAGGAACGCTATACTTACTACTCCCATGCTTACAGTAAAAGATAATACTGAAGGATGAAAAATTGAAAGCATTGCTGATTCCAGAAACCTCAGCTTTACTAGTAAGACATTTTCTTTACGGTACTTAGGAAATACAACAGGGGGAATCATATTTAACACAAATCCTTATAACTAACAATAAATTCTTATACTCTCAAACACTAATATGTCGATAATATTACTCACATATTGACCTATTCACGATTTTTAATACAGAGTAATAAATGAAGGGACTAGGGACTGGGGGACAAGGTGAATAAATACCCAATAAGCTAATAAGCATTTAAGTTGCATAAAACCAGCGCTGAAGCCCTTGCTACAAGCGAATCACTCTGGAAAAATGAATGACGATTAGCTTACCCAATGCCCAATGCCCCATCCCCCATCCCC
>NZ_JADEXR010000234.1 GCF_015206995.1 aff. Roholtiella sp. LEGE 12411
TGGCAAACGGGATCAGGGCAAGAACCGTACATCTAAGGTAATACCTGAAAAGCGGATATTATTTGAGCAGTTGTCTTTACAATTGTTTGATTAAGAATCCCCTCGGCTTTAGCCACGGGAGTGTCAAATCTTTTTTATCTCACGCAAAGGCGCAAAGAAGATGGAAACTGCTGTAATTGCGATCGCTTTGATCTCTAAAAGTTTCCCAAGGATAAATAATCTTGAGATAATTGAGAGTAAATCAGCAGTCTTACCACAAAATTGTTATAATGCCGCTCTACGATGTAATAGGTCAAGAATATTCCAGCACTCGCGTTCCTGATTTGAGGATTGTTCAAGCGATCGCTGACTTGCTAACACTACCAAAACACAGTATTGTTGCTGACATTGGTGCAGGAACTGGCGGATACAGCCATATACTTGCACAACAGGGATTTTGGATTTATGCAGTTGAACCATCTTCTGTGATGCAAGCGCAAGCAGTGCCACACCCACACCTCAAGTGGTTCATTGGCTCAGCGGAAAATTTGCCCCTCCCAGATAACTCTGTTGACGCTGCTGTCAGTATCCTGTCGATGCATCACTTCTGTAACCTTGAGCAATCTTGCCGAGAAATTCATCGGGTGGTTAGAGATGGAGCCTTAGTTTTCTTTACCTTTGATATTCGCCTGAGTCAACCCCTTTGGCTCAACGATTACTTTCCTTGGCTGCGAGAGGATGCTTTACGTTTTCCCCCACTGGCGACAATTGCAGCAAAAATTGAAGCTTGTACCCAGAGACAGGTTGAAACATTTCCATTTCATATTCCACATAATCTATCAGATATGTTCGCCGCTGCTGCATGGCGACGACCAGAAATGTACTTAAATTCTCAAGTTCGAGCCGGGATTTCATCTTTTGCGATCGTCGATAACGAAATGGTACAGCACGGTGTTCAGCGACTGGCAGCAGATTTAGATAGTGGTCAGTGGGATGTTAAATACGGCACGATTCGAGTACTCACAGAAATTGATGCAGGATATCGCTTTCTGCGTGCTACGCTTACGCAATAAATAAGACACAAATGATCAAGTTTGAGTCCGGTGAACATCAAATTGTTGCAATAGCCCCAACATCTGCGGCAATGATAGCTTATGGTGTGAAGTATCATTCTTGAGAGCTATTCCGAATTAAATATTATTAACTACTCGTTGTTGGTATTCCTGCTCTGTGATCATCTCAAGAGTGTTTTCCAGGCGATCTACAAATACAATACCATCGAGATGATCGTACTCATGTTGAAAGATACGAGCCACAAAATCAGTTAATTCTTGCTTTTGTAACTTGCCATTGCGATCAGTGTATTCCACTTCAATTGCCTGATACCTGGGAACTAACCCTCTAATCCCTGGAACACTTAAACAACCTTCCCAACCTTTGACAACTTCAGTTGAATGAGCAGTGATTTTGGGATTAATCATCGCAGTAGGCTCCATTTCAGGGGCGTTGGGATACCTGGGATTAGGACGGGAGGCGACAATCAATAAACGATAAGATTGTGCTAATTGAGGCGCAGCAATTCCCACACCGTTAGCCTGAACAACGGTAGTAATTAAATCCTCAATTAATTTTTGAATGTGCTCATCTTGAATATTGTCAACCAAAGCCGCTTTTTGGCGCAGTATGGGATTGCCTAATTGAATAATTGGCACTAATTCAGCCATGATCAAAATTAATTCCTCTAGGTTATGGAAGTGGCGAGTGGGGGAGTGAGGTAGCCCGTGCTGAGTGCTGAAGGAGAATAATAACTCTTGACTTTTGACTCTTGACTTTTGACCAAAAGAATGGGATACAAGCCCCGTGGTTCTACGACGGCTTTTCTTGATTTCTGATGTACTCCTTCAAGACATCTAAAGGCGCACCCCCTACGGACACAGCAAAATAGCTGGGACTCCATAAAGCTGCGCGTGTTGCCGGGGGGAGTATCCCCCCGGCAAACTCGCATTCTTTCTGGGGTTTTTTGTATCCGGCTTGTCCATATCTACGACTGGAAACACCTTTTAGTGCATTAACTATTTGAGAGATGGACAATTTGGGCGGATATTCAATAAGTGCGTGAACATGGTTATCCTCGCCGTTAAATTCAATTACTTGAAAATCCATCTTTTTAGCTACTTCTCTAAAGGTTTTATCAATTAACTCAAGACTCTCCTTCGTGAATACAGACCTACGATACTTAGTAACGCAGACCAAATGAATTTTTAGGTCTGTAATAGAGTGTCTTTCTCTGCGAAACTGGCTTGTCACTTCTTCTAGACCAATGTACAATCCTCTTACAGACAAATTATACATTGTCCATGAAAGCTAGATATCAATTCCGTTTCTACCCAACAGACCAACAACAAAAGCTTTTAGCTCAGTTGTTTGGCTGTGTGCGCGTAGTTTGGAATGATGCACTGGCTATTTGTAAACAGTCCGTTAGCGTTCGCGGAGCGTCTCGTAGAGAAGCGGGCGAGCGTACCCGCTCGACGAAGCTACCAAGTAATAACGACTTGCAAAAGTCAGTGATTACTCAAGCCAAAAAGACTGATGAGCGTTCATGGTTATCTGATGTTTCTAATATCCCATTGCAACAATCTGTTGCTGATTTGGGAATTGCTTATAAAAACTTTTTCGATTCCCTCAAAGGTAAGCGCAAAGGTAAAAAAGTTGGTAGTCCTAAATTCAAAAAGAAGACGCAAAGGCAATCAGCACGGTTCAGAATTGGTGGATTCTCAATCAAAGGAGATGAAATATATCTAGCCAAAATTGGTAATGTTAAGCCTATTTGGTCAAGGCGGTTGCCATCTGCTCCAAGTAGCATAACTGTTATTAAAGATTGCGCTAACCGCTATTTTCTTAGTTTTGTTGTAGACGTTGAGCCTATTCATACTGATGCTAAAAACCAAAGCATTGGTATCGACCTGGGAATCAAAACTTTTGCGGTTATGAGTAATGGAAAAAAAGCAATAAGCCCTGATTACTCAGAGAAAGACCGCAAAATTCGCTTTCTTACGCGTAAACTAGCAAGACAGGAAAAAGGTTCAAAACGTCGTGAACGTACCCGCATAAGAATCGCCAAGCAACACAATCAAATCGCAGACACTCGTAAAGATTTCTTGCACAAACTATCAACCAAAGTAGTTAGTGAGAACCAAACTATTGTTTTGGAAGACTTGAATGTGTCAGGCATGGTCAAAAACCGTAGACTAGCAAGAGTGATTAGCTTGCAAGGTTGGAGAGAATTTCGCGTATTTTGTGAAGCTAAATCTGAAAAACTTAACCGGGATTTCAAGGTAATTAGCAGATGGGAACCTACTAGCCAAACTTGCTCTTGCTGTGGGTATCGTTGGGGCAAGATTGATTTGTCTGTTCGTTCAGTGTTGTGCTTAAACTGCAACACTGAACACGACAGAGATGATAATGCTTCCAAAAATATAGAAATGGTCGGCATGGGGCATCGGCACGACCTTAAACGGACGGGGAGCGACCATAAGACTACTTCGGTAGCTAGTTGCTGTGATCCGTCAAGAATCACCGCACCTTTAGGTCGGTGAGTATGTCAAATTAGCTTTCACGTTGTGCAGGTAAAGCAGCCGGTCGGACTCTTAGTTGTGAAGTTTGTCCATCGCGTTCTACTTGTATTTGCAACGTACTACCGATTTTGCTATTTTCTACGAGCTTTTGCACTTCCTCAATTTTAGTAACAGATTGGTTACTAATGCTTTTAATCACATCACCGGGTTGTAGTCCAGCCACAGATGCGGGCGATCGCGGCACAACAGCAACTACTAAAACGCCCTGATTTGCTCTAAGATTGAGGCGATCGCCAACTCTATTTTGGATTCTTTCTTTAACTTCTGGCGTCAGTGTCACCATCTGAACCCCTAAATAAGGATGCTCGACCTTGCCATTAGCAATTAATTCCTGAGCAATTCTTTGTACTGTGTTGATGGGAATGGCAAATCCCAAGCCTTGAGCGCCTCGGATAATGGCTGTGTTCATCCCAATCGCTTGGCCACGAGCATTTAGCAGTGGCCCACCAGAGTTACCGGGGTTAATCGCAGCATCCGTTTGAATATAATCAACTCGCTTGTCGCTAGCACCGATGTCGCTACTAGAGCGACCTGTAGCACTAATAATCCCAGAAGTAACGGTATTGTTTAGACCTAAAGGATTACCGATGGCAATTACTGCTTCTCCTGGTTGCAGTGCATCGGAGTTACCCACAGCTAAGGTTGGCAAGTTATTAGCGTTAATTTTGATTACGGCTACATCAGTTACCGGGTCTTCACCTAGTACTTTGCCGTCAAAAGTCCGCCCATCTTTGAGTGTGACGGTGACTGTATCAGCACCATCTACCACATGTGAATTAGTCAAAATTTGACCTGAAGAATTAATAATTAATCCAGAGCCACTACCCCGTTCTACCCGTTGTCTAGGCTGTGATGGTACGGTTTCTCCAAAAAACCGCCGGAAAAATGGATCGTTAAACTCATCTGGTACACGAGAAGTCACTGTCCTGGCAGAATCAATACGAACTACCGCAGGCCCAACCCTTTGCACTACTGCGACTACAAAGTTGGGATCTCCAGAGGATGAGATAATTGGCGGGGGAGCAATTAGCGGATTGGAGACAGTAGTATTTTGAGGCTGAGTATCGTTTTGTTGAGTCTCTAATGACTTGTTAGGTAGAAGAGAGCAGCTTCCCAAGAATACTACTGCTAACCCTTTTAGCAGCATCAACAGAATACTGTTTACTCTCCATCTGCGGGGCAAATCATTGCTATCAATATTTTTAGGCGCTAAGTAATGATTAATATTCTTCATGTATTTTTACTTATCCGTGCTAGTCAGTGGGTGGTAGGATATTGCCTACCGGGTTTATCCCAGAATAGTTACAACTTGAAAGCTTGTTCCAGGTCTTGAGTGTCTCAATGCTAAATTGGTGCTTGCTCATATCTTCTATTGTGACGATTAGCAGCAAAGGTAGTAGATGATGGAAATTCCCATAGAAAGTCTGTGGAGTCAGGTATTAGAGCGTTTACAGCTAGAATTATCCCGACCCACCTTTGAAACTTGGATCAAAACTGCTAGTGCGGAGCGATTAGAAAATAATTGTTTAGTTATACGTACTCCTAACCCGTTTGCTCGTAATTGGTTACAAAAATATTACATCAATACAATTGCTCATGTGGTGCAAGATATTCTGGGGCATCCTGTAGAAATTTATATTACTGTTGCTCAAGGTGATGAATCTCATCTTAGTGAAACAGAGATTACTGGGGAATTATCCGCTTCAAGCAGTATTGTCCAAAATGTTCCTACACACAGACAAAAAACCACAGAATTAAATTCTAAGTATATATTTTCACGATTTGTAGTTGGTGCTAACAACCGTATGGCTCACGCTGCTTCTTTGGCAGTTGCTGAATCTCCAGGCAGAGAATTTAATCCTTTATTCTTATGCGGTGGCGTAGGCTTAGGTAAAACTCACTTAATGCAGGCTATTGGTCACTATCGCTGCGAAATTTATCCTGATTGCAAAATATTTTATGTTTCTACTGAGCAGTTTACTAATGATTTAATTACAGCAATTCGTAAGGATAGTATGCAAAGTTTTCGAGAGCATTACCGAGCTGCTGATGTTTTGTTAGTAGATGATATTCAGTTTTTAGAGGGAAAAGAATATACGCAAGAAGAATTCTTTCATACTTTTAATACTTTACATGAAGCTGGCAAACAAGTCGTCATTGCTTCTGATCGTCCTCCTAACCATATTCCTAGCTTACAAGAACGTCTTTGCTCTCGTTTTTCTATGGGTTTAATCGCAGATATTCAACCACCAGATTTAGAAACTAGAATGGCAATTTTACAGAAAAAATCTGAGTACGAAAATATTCGTCTTCCCAGAGATGTAATTGAGTATATTGCTTCTAACTATACTTCTAATATTCGGGAATTAGAAGGAGCTTTAATTCGAGCATTAGCCTATATTTCCATTTGGGGTTTACCCATGACTGTGGGAAATATTGCCCCAGTTTTAGAGCCATCTAGTGAGAAAGTGGCAGCTACTCCAGAAGCAATTTTAACGGTTATTGCAGATACTTTTGATATTTCAATTGAAGACCTAAAAAGCAACTCACGACGTCGGGAAATTAGCTGGGCACGTCAAATAGGAATGTATCTAATGCGGCAACACACGACTCTAAGTTTACCTAGAATTGGCGAAGAATTTGGTGGCAAAGACCATACAACGGTAATCTACAGTTGCGATAAAATTACCCAACTTAGGGAAAGCGATCGCACATTAGCACAAACACTACGTCAACTAAGCGATCGCATCAATATGAATAGCCGCTCCCAAAAATCATCGTGAAATGGAGTGGAGGAGTGGAGGAGCAAAAGAATAACTCTCTTTCCCAATGCCCAATACTTCTCTAACGAGAGGCTGCGCCAACGACTTCGCTCAGTACAAGTGCCCCATCCCCAATGCCCAATGCCCCATGCC
>NZ_JADEXR010000235.1 GCF_015206995.1 aff. Roholtiella sp. LEGE 12411
ATGGGGAATGGGGCATGGGGCATGTTGCTTTCAATGAACTTATTAGACCTCTTGCATAAATCAAAAATAAGAACCCTACCCTGCCTTTGACTTACATCAAAGTCTCTCCTCCCCGCAAGCCTGGTCGGGTGTTAGTGGGACTTTTGCAAGAGGTCTATTGTAAAATTCGATTTTATAGAAAGCGGCAAGAAACTTCTTCCCCGCACTTTATGCCGCGAGGAAGACAGTGGGCGTTGTTGAAAATCCGCCCCACCGCATGGCGAAGAGTAAGCAGATGCCCAATGCCCAATGTCCAATGTCCAACGCCCAATGCCCAATGCCCAATGCCCAATTTTCAAGACAGTAACAAACACACCTTTTCATCAGTTTTATTGTGGTTCACTCTCAGTCTAGGATTTGCAATATTTTACGGTATTTTAGGACTACAAAAAGCCTTTAGAAGTGAGTATATTGCTCAGGATGATGCCCGTGAATATGTATTTTGGATGCAGCGGTTTATCAATCCAGATTTGTTACCCCATGATTTGATTGCGGATTACTTCAAATCGATTACGCCATTCGGATTTGCCGCTGTTTATAAACTGATGGCTAGTCTAGGTATTAATCCTCTTTTGCTAAGTAAAATCTTGCCCATCGTCTTGGGGGTAATTGTTACTATCTATTGTTTTTGGCTGTGTATCGAGATTTTTCCGGTGCCAATTGCTGGATTTATCAGTACTTTGTTACTCAATCAAAGTCTTTGGTTTAAGACTGACTTGGTTTCTGCTACACCTAAGTCTTTTGTATATCCATTGTTGTTGGCATTTCTGTACTATCTGCTGCGTGAATCTTGGCTAATTATCTGTCTAATTGTTGTGCTGGAAGGACTTTTCTATCCTCCACTGCTATTGATTTCTTTAGGAATCTTGCTCATTAGGTTGCGGAGTAACTATGTTTTGCTAGCAACCGTTCTGGGATTGGGATTTATAGTAATGTTACCTTATGCGATCGCTTCTTCTGAGTTTGGCCCAGTTGTCACCGCTTCTCAAGCCAGGATGATGCCAGAATTTTGGAGAGAAGGACGGCATCCGTTTTTTGAGAATAATCCTTGGCGATTTTGGCTGATTGGACAGCATAGTGGCATACTACCGCCGTTGATGCCTCCTTTAATTTGGATAGGATTATTGTTGCCAATGGTGCTGCGATATGCGTCACGCTTCCCGTTAATCAATTTAGTCAAGAGTAAAATCACAATATTACCGCAAGTCGTCATAGTATCCTTGACTCTGTTTTTTGCTGCTCATGCCTTCCTGTTAAAGCTGTTTTTCCCCACCCGCTATACAATTCATACGCTGCGAATTGTTATGGCTCTTGCTGCTGGTATCACTTTAGCTATTATGTTGGATGGATTTTTCCGTGCTGCTCAACAAAAACGCAGAATCTGGCGGCTAGCATTAACACTCACTTTAGCAATTGCACTCCTTCTATATCCTAATTTTTCAGGACGCTTTCCCACAACAGATTACAGGCAATCTGGAGAATCAGCCCTGTACCAATTTCTTCAGCAGCAACCTCAAGACAGTCTTGTCGCCACGCTTTCCGACGAAGCAGATAACATTCCGACTTTTGCTCAAAGGTCTATTTTAGTGGGTAGAGAATACGCACTACCTTTTCATCTGGGCTACTACTCCCAGATTCGCCAACGCACTATTGATTTAATTGATGCTCAGTATAGTCAGGACATAACCGCAGCAAAAGAGCTAATTCAAAAGTATGGTGTAAGTTTTTGGCTTTTGGAAAGTACAGCTTTTAAACCTGAGTATTTGAGCGAAAAAACTTGGCTAAAAAGTTTTCAACCAGCATTTACAGAAGCTTTAAGCCGTTTGGAAGGGGAGACTACTCCAGCATTAGCAATATTAGCAAAACAGTGTTCTGTTTTAGAGACTGAGCGTTTTACTCTGTTAAAAGCAGAATGTATTGGGAAATAGGGGGATTGGGCATTGGGCATTGGGCATTGGGGATTGGGAAAGAATTCTTTTAATCTTCAACCCAATACTCAATCTACCAATCCCTACCTAATATAATCTCCCATGCCCCATGCCCAATCTTGTTAAATAAAAATTGTCACATGCAGCAGTGCAACGCCAACATCTAACATCCAAAATCCAAAATTTAGTATGGAGTTCGGGGCTTTTTTTTGAAAAAGTAGAGCTTTGTGGCGATCGCTACCTAGTACTTGTGCTAATTCAGTTGTATTCAGTGACTGGACAAGACTCAAACCAAGAGATTTACTAGAAATGCTTTGAGCGTAGGCGGCGTTGAGGTAGGGAATGTATTTTGACTTTCCTACAACATAAGTTTGAAAGAAAGGCATACTCAAAACATTCATGTAACGACGCGCTTGGGAAGCATCGCCAATCATCTCCGCAGGTAATGCTACTTGCTGATTTGTAGGGTTTCCATTGCCAATGGTGGAAAAGTGAGTACCACCTACAAGCATGACGAGGTACTTGTGTGAATTAGCAAACCAGGAGAAAGGTAGAATTTGTTCGTATAAAGCTGGTGCTACAGTATCATCACTACTGCCGATGATCATCACTGGCGTTTTAATTTGGCTTAAGCCAGCTTTGCCGAAAATAGAGCTAGTAATTGGATTAACTGCGATCGCTGCTTTAACTCTTTTATCCCGCAAGTTATAATTATTGCCGGATTTACTACTGCTCAATTCCAAAGCGCGACACTGGAGCAGTAAAGACATGTTCCAGCTATCTTGAAGTGCCTCTGGTTGACAGTCTTGTTCTAGTTGCTCAAAGTTTATTTTAGCGCCTGCTAAGGCTAAAGCTGTGTAGCCACCAAGGGATTGACCAAATACGCCAACTTGTTGTAGATTTAACCGACCTTTAAACCGTGAATCAGAGCGGTTACTCTTTTCTAGTTGATCTAGTATATATTTCACATCTAAAGGTCGGTCTTTAAATTCACCTGGTTCTGCTACTTCATTAGCACTTCCATTGAGTAGCGATCGCAATTGTTGAGCGTCGCTACCCGGATGATTGGGAACAACGACGGTAAATCCGTAGGAAGCTAGGTGATTGGCTAAATATTGAAAGTTACTGCTATCTAAGCCCAAACCGTGAGAAATCACAATTACAGGTGTAGAACTTTTGATATTGGGAACGTAAACATCAGTTAATAAAAGCCGATTGCGTGTCAAGTCGAAAAACTTCAGTGTATATTTTTGCGACTTAAACTGTCCCTGACCTTGTAAATCTGGTAATTGCGATAAATTTGGTTGTTGAATGGTAGCAGCTTCTATTTTTGACTTTTGCGAAACTGTTGCGATCGCTCGATTAGTTTCATTGATAATTTTCTCAAGTTCCCCTGCTATTTCTAGACTCTGCACTAAATCAAGATGGATGTTCCTAGTAGGATACTTACGCAACACATTCAAAAGCGTCAAGCCTCCTGATTCAGCAGAAGCTGAAATCAAAGCTGCTCGTAAGGCATCAAAACCTGGTTCTGGTTGACGAGATTTGGTTTTAATCACTTGCATCAACCGACGCAATAGAAATTCTCCTTGTGGTGTGTAAAGAAATTGGGAAACCACTACCGGACTAACTTTCACAGGACTGAGTAAAATCCGCCGCAATTCTTGAATTTTTGGAAGTGGCAAATACTGCTGATAAGCCGCAATATCGTCGTTAATTACACCTGTTTTAGCGTAATTTTCTAAAGTATTAACTGAAATAGAAAGCTCTAGAGCTGAATAAGATACGTAAATTCTCTCTGCTGCCATGACAGAATTACTGTTTCCAAACGTTGGCAGCAACATTGAAAGAACCAGTAACAGAGAACTTTTTCTCAGAGTACTGGCCCAATTACCAAACAAACTATTCATCGCTCAACTGTTTCGGTGATATTGTTTCGCGAGGCGTCGGCTTTGGTAGTTATTCGAGCACCCTGCTGAGTTTACTTAATATTATTCTCCTCAGATTTAAGGATTATTTTGAGGTTTTTTTATCTTTGCTATCGGGTCAAAACTTTGATGTGACAGTAGCACACAGATAGGTAAAATATCCATCTGGCAAGACATTGACTCCAATAGCCTGCTGTTACTGTGAAATCATAACAGATAAAAAAATACCCTGCCTCCGTATTTATAATGTAGCTTTGAATCTGCAACAAATTCACTGATTTTAAAACTAGTAAAGTCTAGAAAAAACTACAATTACTCAGTTTTTCCCAAGGCGATCGCTGCTGAACCTGCTACCACTAAAACTGCTCCTAATATTCCTATTAATGTTAATTGTTCTGGCGGAATTAAAGAAGGTGTAATTACTGATACAAGTTCAATTGATATTAAAGTAACAATGGGAGCTAAAGCTAATACTGCACTCACCCGCGACGCTTGCCAATGTTCTAATGATTCGGCGAAAGCACCGTAAGCTATTAGAGTATTGAAAGCACAAAAAATTAGCATTCCTAAATGCAAAGCATCAAGTGTAAAAAGTGATTTTACTCTAGCAAGAGGAGTGAATAATAAAGCACATCCTCCATAAATAATCAGCATGATGCTAGCGGAAGGTAAAGTTTGTAATAACTGCTTTTGTGCCAAAGCATAAATGGCCCATGCTCCTGCTCCTAAGGCAATCGAAATACTACCTAAGATATATGTGCTATGTGCTGTAATTAAGTTTGTTAGTTGTTCACGAAAAAATAAAAGATAACCCAAAGTCAGTATACTTACACCAACCCATTGATACAGCCGATAACGTTCTTTAAAAATTAATAAACCACCCAAACCTAATAAAAGAGTGGATAGCTGAATAAGAACTTCAGCGTTAGCAGGGGATGTTAGTGCTAAACCTTGCATAAAAAGGAGGTAATTACTTGCTAAGAAGATTGTGGCGATCGCCAACAACTTCCAAGAGGTAGAACGTAATTGTTCTAACTTCGGTAATTGACCGCGTACTCCTAAGTACACAGCAAGCAACACAAATGACGCCAAAAAGCGAAACCAAATGACGGTGTAGACATCAAGCGCTTGCAGCGTTACCGTCAAGGCGATCGGTAGAATTCCCCACAAGAAGACCGTCAACAGGGATAATGCTAGCCCTAAACGCCAGCGACCAGAACTTTGATGTAATGACATTCCAATATCATACTGGTCATGACGACGTTAGCATCTTTATAGAAGGGGGATGAGGCATTGGTTTACTATTCCCTATCCACAAAAAATCCGTCTATAGAACTTTTCGCTGTGTTGAAAAGTTGAGGAGTTTTTGAGAAGCCTACACTTCTCTGGCGAGTAAGTGTAGGTACGTCACTTAATCTAGCGTTGTGGCTAATCAACGTTGTTCAGCACTGCTACCAATTGCTCAAGATGTGCTGTTTCATGGGTTGCCATCACAGATATTCTAATTCGACTTGTTGGTACTGTGGGAGGACGAATTGCTGGGGCAAAAATCCCAGCATCTCTTAGCTGCTTTCCAACTTTGAGGGCCTCGGCGGTGCTGTGTAATTGGAAACATAATATAGGCGATTCTGAAGGTAATAATTTTAGGTTAGGTAAATGCTGTTGCATTAACTTTTTCAAATAATCTATATTTCGCCATAGTTGAATGCGGCGTTGCGGTTCTTGTTGGACTATCTTGATTGCAGTTAACGCCGCTGCTGTATCAGCAGGCGAAAGCGCAGTAGTGTAAATCCAACTTGGTGCGCGATTCCGCAAAAAGTCAATCAAGGTAGCGCTTCCAGCCACATATCCACCCAAACTACCCAAGGCTTTACTCAAAGTACCAATTTGAATTAACTGCCTTCCCGTACACCCGAAATGTTCGACACAGCCAGCGCCAGTTTTTCCCAGTACCCCAGTAGCATGAGCTTCATCGACTAGCAGCATACAATTAAATTCATCAGCGAGATTTAATAGCGCTGGCAAGGGACATAAATCACCATCCATACTGAAGACACTATCAGTCAAAATCAAACAGCGTCGGTAATTTTGCCGATGCTGGCTCAACTGGGTTTTGAGTTCTGCCATGTCACAATGCGGATATTCTACAATTGCCGCACCACTGAGAATCGCTCCGTTTTTCAGACTGGAATGATTGTACTGGTCAGATAAGATTAAATCACGCTTGCCCACCAAAGCAGCGATCGCACCCAAATTGGCTAAATACCCGGAACTAAATACCACTGCATCTTCTGTTTGTTTGGTAGATGCGATCGCCTCTTCTAATTCCCTGTGTAATTCTCGATGTCCACTCAGTAATCTAGAACCAGTACTACCAGTACCAAATTCTTTGATAGCAGTAATTGCCGCTGCGATCAAGCGCTCATCCCCAGCCAGTCCCAAATAGTCATTACTAGCAAAATTAATCACCTGTTGCCCAGCCAAAACCACGCTTGCACCCGGAACCCCGTGGATTGCTTGTACTGAGCGATACCAGCCGGCTCGATGAATAGTTGCCAGAGATTCCTCTAGCCAGGTATAAGGGTCAGTGGGCATGGGGCATTAGGCATGGGGCATGGGG
>NZ_JADEXR010000236.1 GCF_015206995.1 aff. Roholtiella sp. LEGE 12411
AAAAATTTTAAAAGTCATTAACCTTTGTCAGACTTAGCTTGTAGCGCTATATTCTTGTTTGTTATTAGCTCTTTTTTCTCGTTTAAAATACTTTTTTTTCATAAGGGGATCGGTAGAACCCAAAAAAGATGTAGCACCCACGAAAAACAGGAGATTTTCCAGCAATAGGTAGAAATTGATGTTGAAGGTAGTCATTTGTGAATAACTATTGAGCACTAAAAGATGAGTTTTATTATTTATTGGCTCTATTTTCTTTTATTAGATGAATAATCGATGGCACTGTGGTAAATCTAAATGCATCAAATTTCTGACATTTAAACAATAGGCATACAATATCTTAACGTTTAGCAATTTTTGAGAACTAAAAATAATATTAAATTTACGTTGACTTCTTTTGTAATCTTAAAAATGTCATCACAGGTAGTAGATTTTGGGTAATGGGTGTAATATGCAAAGATATTTGAAAGTATTAGGATTATTTTGGAGTGCTGCCATAGCAGCTGAGTTGGAGTATCGCGTCAACTTCCTCATTGCTACCCTCAGCAGCATAGGTAATCTTGTAGGAAGTCTGTTTGGACTATTCTTGTTTTACCGTACTGGCTATACTTTTAGTGGCTGGTCATGGGAAGCAGCTTTAGTAGTTTTGGGGATTTTTACCTTACTGCAAGGTTTTTCTGACACTTTTCTCGCCCCAAACTTGAATCGCATTGTCCGTCATGTGGAAGAAGGTACTCTTGACTTTGTATTATTAAAGCCTATCCGCAGTCAATTTTGGCTTTCCACTCATACCCTTTCACCTTGGGGACTCCCAGATTTAGTCTTTGGCAGCGTAATCATTGCTTATGCAGGTGAAAGCCTCGGCATACGCATAAACGACTACATACTTAGTGTAGTGCCGTTGTTGTGCGGCTTGGTGATTCTTTATAGCTTGTGGTTTATGCTGGGAGCCATGAGTATTTGGTTCGTAAAAATATACAACGTCACCGAAGTGCTGCGCGGTTTATTAGAAGCTGGAAGATATCCGATCGCAGCATATCCCAGCACTTACCGCTTTTTCTTCACCTTTATAGTACCAGTGGCTTTTTTAACTACAATACCAGCAGAAGTGATGCTGGGTAGGGGTCAAGCTATCTGGTTGATCGGTGCAGCTGGGTTAGCACTAGTTCTGTTTTTATTTTCCACTTGGTTTTGGCGGTTTGCGTTACGGTTTTATACTAGTGCGTCGAGTTAAATTGCTTTTAGTTTTACCAATTTTTACCTAAATTTTGTAAATTTTTGTAAAAATTTTAGGGAAATTTATATAGCAGATATGATCTCACTAGAGAAAATACGCAAATACAGTTGACGGTCAACTGCTTGAAAACCTCAAAGGGTACAAAATGAATTCCGAATATAACGTCAAACTGACAATTGCTCTTGATAATCCAGATTTAGATGCAGGGGAGCAAGAAGAGGAAACACGAAATCTCTTGCGAGAAATTAGAGAATTAGATGTAGAAAGTGCTGAACTTGTAGCAGTTACAGAAGCACCCAAAGGCTCAAAAGCGTTAGGAGGTTTCCTGCTGGGAGTGTTGCAAGCAGAGGTGAGTTTTGCCAATTTGAAGAAAGTATTGGGATTTGTGGGCGATCGCCTCGGTAACAAAACCATTGAATTGGAAGTTGAGGCTAACGGTAAAAAACTCAAGGTTAAAGCCAGCAGCCAGCAAGAATTAATGACCGCGATCGCCGCAGCGCAAAACTTTGTAGCAGCAAGCTGAGAAATGCCATAACAGGAAAGAGGATAGGGACATGACGAAGGTAGCACTCCTGATAGGGATTAGTGATTATGAGCCTGGTCTTAACCCATTACCTGCATCGGTAAAGGATATGCAAGCGATCGCTAAAGTTTTGCAGCATCCAGAAATGGGTGGATTTGCTGAAACTGATATCCAAAAACTGGAGAATCCCGATCCTCAGAAAATGCAGGAAGCGATCGAGACCCTATTTAGCGATCGGCGTAAAGATGACCTTGTAGTACTTTACTTCTCCGGTCACGGCATCAAAGATGAGAGTGGCAAACTTCACCTCGCCACTCGCCTTACCCGCAAAAATCCCCAAGGGCGACTCATCAAATCAACCACCGTTCCCGCCAGCTTTGTTCATAACATCATGAGCGATAGCCGCTGTAAGCGCCAAGTCGTAATTCTCGACTGTTGCTTTAGTGGGGCGTTTGCTGAGGGTTGGTCAGCCAAAGATGACGGTTCTCTCGATATCCGGGCTGAACTTGGTGGCGAGGGACGAGTTGTGTTAACATCTTCCACTGCTACTGAGTATTCTTTCCAGCAACAGGGATCAAATCTTTCGATTTATACCCGTTACCTGATTGAAGGTATTGAAACAGGAGCCGCAGATTTAGATAACGATGGTGCAGTTTCGGTTGATGAATTGCATGAGTACGCCAAAAAGAAAGTTCAAGAAGCGGCTCCCGCCATGCAACCAGAAATTTATGCAGTCAAAGAAGGATTTAAAATCCTGTTGTCTAAAGCACCCATTGGTGATCCAAAACTGAAGTATCGCAAAGAAGTAGAGATTTATGCTAGTCGGGGCGAAATTTCAATTATTGGTCGCAGAATATTAGATGCCCTACGTCATAATTTGGGGTTGCTCCCTGAAGAAACTGCTGCAATAGAAATTGAGGTTTTAAAGCCTTACCGAGAGTATCAACAAAAATTGCAGCAATATGAGCAAGCATTAGTTGATGCAATTGGACGGGAGCCGACTTTGAGTGACTATACTCGCAATGATTTGCGACGTTATCAAGAAATTTTAGGACTTAGAGATGAAGACATAGCATCAATCGAGACAAGAATTAGTCCCAAAAACGCAGTTCCATTTCCAGATAAAGTTACAGCTTCCAAAAGCATCTCCCACAAAGATGATGTAACACCAGTCAAAACACTAAACAAAGCTGTTGCAGCAAGTCCAACTGAAACTCCTGCGCCCAATATAGTAAAATCTCCAAGTATTCTTGCTACTTCTGTTGCAGTTCTGAGAAACCCCAGAGTCATGATTGGAGCAAGTGTCCTCGCTACTGTGGTTCTAACTTTCTCTTTCTTGGTGAAGCCGCACGATGCTTCAGTTACGACACCTAGCCCAGTAGAATCATCTATTCTTAGTGCGACTCCCACTATTTCGCCTACAACCGAGATGAGTGCTAAAAATTTTTATGATAGTGGACTCGAAAAGTCTAATAAAAAAGACTACAAGGGAGCAATTGAGGATTTCAATGAGGTACTGCGGCTCGATCCCAATTTTATACTTGCCTACAACAAGCGAGGTGATGCCCGTAGTTCTCTTAAAGATTTTAAAGGAGCAATTGAGGATTTAAACAAGTATATTCAGAGCAATCCCAACGATGCTAACAGTTACGTTAGTCGAGGCTGGGCTTACTATAATTTGTACAATTACAAGCAAGCTATTATCGATTACAACAAAGCGATTCAAATTAACCCCAAGTACGCTCTTGCCTATAATAATCGAGGGGCAGTCTACGCTGACCAAGGCAACTACGAACAGGCAATTTCCGATTACACCAAAGCCATCGAGTTTAAGAATGATCCGCTCAAGTGGCCCTACTACAACCGGGGTGATGCCCGCCGTAACCTAGGAGATAATGAGGGAGCGATTGAGGATTATAACCAGGCGATCCGTATCGATCCTACTTATACCAATGCTTTCAATAACCGAGGTCTTGCCTACGCTAACTTAAAAGATCATAAAAAAGCAATTGAGGATTATAGCCAGGCTATTCGTATCGACTCCAATTATGTCTATGCTTACTATAACCGGGGTGATGTCCGCTCTATTATCAAAGATAAACAGGGAGCGATCGCAGATTATCAAATAGCCGCAAACCTTTATCAAAAACAAGAAAACACAAAGCGATATCAACAGACGTTAGAGAAACTCAAAGAGTTGCAAAAGTAGCTAAATTTTGGCAATAATTATCAGATAAAGATGGGAAGCGATAATCCAGCGCTGATGAATATGAGTTTGTACCAATTAAACCTGAAAGTACAAATCAAAATAGTCAAAATCCCTCACAAAAAATCTGGATTTTCCCCTAACTCTCTTAATTTAGCGGCTAAACGAGCCGCTTGTGCAATTGCGGCTTCCTCTCGTGCAACGGCTGCTTGTGCTTGTGCAACTGCGGCTTCTTCTCGTGCAACGGCTACTTGTGCTTGTGCAGCAGCAGCCTCCTCTGGTAACAAAACCAAATTGCTAGCCACATCGTAAAACCGCAACCATACCGCCGTTTCTCTATCTATTGTTCCCTCACTCGTCCCCAACCATAAACCTAAACGCTTACACCATAACCACCCGCGCTCATTTGGGGTCAAAAGCTGATACTGTTGATTATCATCTAAATGCCACCCTTGCAAAGATTTAGGGTCAAAGGGATCATAGACAAAATAATCTGAGGTACGGAAAGTTTGTTCGTAAAGATTTTTCTTAATACCCTTGTCTATTGCTGCCGTAGATGGTGACATTAATTCCACAATGACATCAGGATAGCGGCCGTTTTCTTCCCAGACTACCCAACCTTGTCTAGAGTTATTACCATCAACATTCAGTACTGCAAAAAAATCTGGGCCACGGAAATCACGGTTACGAACTTGGGCGCTACTGTAGTAAATAAACATATTGCCCCCGGTAAAATAATCATTGCGGCCAGTAAAAAACTGCTGCAATGACCGAATCAGGACATTCATGGCAATACGGTGTCGATTTGATTCCAAAGGTTCACCATCATCAAAAATTAAATCTGTAGGTGGCATCGGGGGTTCCCAGTCCACAACGGCTGCTAGATTTGTTTCAGTATTCATGAGCGATCGCCTTTCTCAATAAGCCTTAAATCTCCATAATAATCTGCCCATAGCTTACTCAATTGCGTGCAGATTATAAATAGTTATAAATTATTGTTTACCCAATTTCTAAAATTACGCATAGCTTGACTTCTACCAATGCTTAAACATTGCTGAATATATTCATTTACTAATTCAACAATTGGGATATCAGGAAAATTAGGACTAGATTGAGATTTTATATATTTCCCCTGCTGTAGTAAGGAAATTTCTAATCCTTGTTGTGTATATCGCCAGAGTTCAGGAACTCCCAAAATCTCATAGTTATCAAATCGAGTGCGGGAGGTAATATCAACTTCGATTGCTAAATCTGGTGGCGGATCTATTGTTAAATCAATACGATTTTTCCCAATTACAGCAGCTTGATTTTGAATATAAAAACTAGTATCTGGTTCTACTGCTTGCTGCATTCGCTCATTTTTAAGTGTTGTGGAGCCAAAAGGCTCAAAATCAATTTGGAATATTTCTAAGAGGATTTTGACTAAATCACCAATAAGTTCTTTATCTTTTTCGTGTTCTGGTAGAGGAACCATAATTTCTAACCAACCATGACTATAAGAAATACGTGCGGCACGCCTTTCTCCCATTTCTTCTAAAATATTCTCTAACTGCTCCCAACTAATATCTTTGAGCAACATTTGTTGGCCTGGTTTGACGATAATTTGTTGTAGTTTTAAAGGCATATCGCCTCACAGAGTAGGTATAGATATTATTCTAAATCCGTCGAGTCAGCAGGGCGATCGCCTGAGTTTGGCACTTTGCACAATCACACCTAACTCAACTTCCAACCAGCATTTCTAGTAAAATTAACTTCTGAGGACTGTGGATAGGGAGAACTTGGGGTGCCTACACTTGGCGTAAACATTGACCACATCGCTACCATCCGACAAGCGCGGCGGACGGTGGAACCAGATCCAGTGGCGGCTGCGGTACTGGCAGAATTAGGAGGCGCAGATGGTATTACGGTGCATCTGCGGGAAGATCGGCGGCATATCCAAGACCGGGATGTGCGAATCTTAAGGCAGACTGTGCGATCGCATCTTAATTTAGAAATGGCCGCTACAGATGAAATGCTAGCGATCGCTCTCGACATCAAACCCGATTACGTGACTTTAGTACCCGAAAAGCGCGAAGAAGTCACTACAGAAGGCGGATTAGATATTGTCGGACAAATTGCTAGAATAATTGAAATAGTTGATAAATTGCAGAACGCTAGCATTCCAGTTAGTCTATTTATCAATGCAGAACCAGCACAAATTGAAGCATCTGTCAAGGTAAAAGCGAAGTTTATTGAACTCCACACTGGGCAGTACGCTGAAGCTAAGGATGAAACAAATCGTCAGCAAGAATTAGCCGTATTAGCTAAAGGGTGTGAGCAAGCGATTCAAGCCGGGTTGCGAGTGAATGCTGGTCATGGACTCACCTATTGGAACGTTTATCCGGTGGCTGCGCTTCCAGGAATGGAAGAACTCAACATCGGTCATACGATCATCAGTCGGGCTGCATTAGTAGGTATAGAAACAGCCGTCCGCGAGATGAAACAAGCTATAAGAGGGAATGGGGGATAGGGCATGGG
>NZ_JADEXR010000237.1 GCF_015206995.1 aff. Roholtiella sp. LEGE 12411
CCCATCCCCCATCCCCAATGCCCTCTTTAAAATATGAACTCCACAAGCAGCAAATCTAAGGAATTTGAACAACACTATTCAGGGACACTTTCAGATTATGTAACTGCGATCGCCTGGTCGTCACAAGGTAAAACTCTAGCAGCAGCTTCCGCCGCCGGGGAAGTTGTGCTATGGAATGATGGCGACTTAACAACCTTACAGACTGGTGACGGTAAATCAGTAGACTGCGTTGCTTTTTCTCCAGATGGAAAATTTTTAGCGGTTGGGGGACAAGATGGACAGGTTAAGATTTGGCAGGACACTGAATTAATCGCCACTTTGAAAAATGCCCCAGCGTGGGTTGACAAACTAGCTTGGAGTCACACTGGTAATCAACTGGCTTTTAGTTTGGGGCGGTACGTGCAAGTATGGGATGCAGATACTCGCGAGATTGTCGTGACGCTGAATTTTGAAAACTCGTCAGTATTGGGTATTGATTGGCGCATTGATGGACAATACCTAGCTATTGCTGGCTATAAGGGAGTCAAGATTTGGCACAGTCAAAACTGGGATGAAGAACCATACATTCTAGATATGACTACTGTCAGTGTAGCTATGGCTTGGTCGCCTGATGGTAAATTCCTGGCTTCTGGCAATATGGATCGCAGCGTCACCGTTTTGGAATGGAACAACCCCGATCCTTGGGTAATGCGTGGCTTCCCTGGTAAAATTCGCCAACTAGCATGGTCAGAAGCTACCACCAAACTGGGTGCGCCAATACTAGCATCATCTAGTGTTGAAGGCATTGTAGTCTGGGAAAAATTGGAAGATGATTCGTTGGGTTGGGAAGCGCGAGTCTTAACTAATCATGTGGATGTCATCTGTGCGATCGCCTTTGCACCCAAAAGCTTCCTTCTCGCTTCCGCTGCTGCTGATGGTTGGTTGTGTTTGTGGAACAAAGCAAAGCAAGTATCCCAAGTGATCACAGGTGTTTCAGCCGGATTTTCCAGTCTCGCTTGGCATCCCCAAGGTAAACTGCTCGCTGCGGGTGGTGAAAATGGCGAATTACTTGTTTGGTCAAGGGTTTTGCGCGGTCAAGGATTTGGGCAAAGCTAAGTAATACTCAGTGATCAAGGTTGAAGGTAGCCAATAAATTGGCTATGCTGTATCAACAATCAGTAGACCTAAAAGTTCTGCGTTAGCGAAGCTCACCGGAGGTATCGCTAAAAAATGGTAGCCTACGATACAATTCTTCGGGGAAATATACAAAAGCTCAGAACTAGCGCTTTCAAGGTGGTGAAATTTGGAACGAAGATTGGTTATTTCAACCTTTAAAAAGCCCAAAATCTGAGCGGAGGATTCGAGATGGTAGTACTGAAACAACGCATCTTCATTGCTCACCTTGAAAGGGCTAGTTCTGATTACACCTGGAGATTTGTTTGACTACCTGAAGTCGGAATGTCAGCAGGTGCAGGAGATCTGTGATGCCTGCGGCGGGCTACACCTACGCATCAGTAGGTTACGAGAAAACGATAACCTGGAAGATGCCCCAAGTGCTGTGCTGAAACATTTGGGGGAGTTGAAGCGACCGTATTTGACTGCGGTAGAAGAGAAGCTGTTGGGTTTGATTGAGTTTGAATACGGCATCATAAATGAGGTACTACCCAATTCTCAATAAACCAAGGAATAGGAGAAAACAGTAATGCAAAGTATTAAGTTATTTTCTCATGTTGGGGCTGACGGCATTTTACACCTGAATATTCCTGTGGGAATAACGGACAAAGAAATAGAAGTAACAGTAACCTATCAACAGCTAGAACCATCAGCCCAAGTAAAAACACCTGAAGAATTGGGATGGCCAGTCGGATTTTTTGAGCAGACTTACGGCAGTTGTCAAGACGATCCTATTGTTATTGATTATGAAGGTGATTTTGAGATCCGGGAAGAAATAGCGTGAGGTATTTATTAGATACCAATGTTTGCGCTCGTTATCTCAATGGTAGGTCAGTTGCAATTCGAGAGCGATTACGGCCAACAAATGTAGATGATATAGCTGTGTGTTCGGTGGTCAAAGCAGAGTTGTTTTATGGTGCAATGAGAAGCAATGACCCAACCAGAACGTTAGCAAGACAGCAAAAGTTTCTCAAATTGTTTGTTTCTCTACCTTTTGATGATTCTACAGCATTTGTTTATGGGAGAATTCGTGCAGAATTATTAGCGGCTGGAACTCCCATTGGCCCCAACGATTTTCAAATAGCAGCGATTGCCTTGACACATAATTTAACATTAGTCACGCACAACACCAGAGAATTTGGTCGTGTCAGTGGACTGATGATTGAAGATTGGGAACAACAGCAATGACATCTTTTGTCTGTTCAAAACCTTGGACAACCATTACCTCAGAGGTAAAGGCGAGTGTTGGGCAATTGTCAGCCAAGTAAATGACTTAAGCTGTACCGTGAGAACTTGGGATGGAGAACTTATTTATAGATACCTTCTAGATTTGGTTATAGTATTAAATTTACGATAGTACAATATTGACACTCCTCAACCTAAAGGTGTGAGGATTCTTGCTTCGCGGGGATTCCAATGAATTTACCCGAAGCCGCGCATCTTGACCGTATGTCCTACGGCTGCAAAGACAAAATCCTTGATTTGTCGTTAGTCCACGGAGGTGGTGAGACAGCGCTCTTGGGAGGGTTAGCCCGACCCAGGCGACTGCGAACCCGAAGGGACTTTGTTTATATAGTAGTGAATTCTATTCACTTAGTACTTTTCAAACATACTCTAAAATTAAATACTGTAAGTGTAAGGGCACAGCAATGCTGTGCCTTTATTAATTTAAAACCTCACTGATAACTTCAAATATTTCCTGACGTTATTATGTAAAGCCTTTGGCATAGCTACGCTCTAAGCGTAGCCCTAGAGCAAATTACGAATTGGTATTGCACATGCCCACACGTCGTAAACTTGCCGCTACAATTGCCTTAGAGTCACGATTTGGCTAGTAAAACCACCTTATTATGAACAATATGCGCTATTGTCACCACAATCCACACCTTAATCGGATAATCCCGGTTAATTTGCGACCTTTGCGAAATATAACCACAATAGTGTAATTGCGGCTTCAGCAGACGTTCAGAGAACCGGACTAAAATACTTACCAGAGGCACTAACTCCTGCATCACCTTCACTATGTACTCTTGTTACCTCTAATTTTCCAGCCTGCAACAAGAAGCCAACATTTTGCAAAGCACACACCTCTAGTATTTCGCTAAGAGACTTCCAAATTAAAAAACATTCAAAAATCTCATATAACAATTCTCTCTCTTCTTCATCTCTCTGTGCCCTCCCTTCGGGTTCATCAGTCGCCTGGATCGGGCTAACCCTCCCAAGAGCGCTGGTTCACTGCGCCTCTGTGGTTAGTTTTCTTGGATAATTTATTTCTTGGAAATCCCTAAGCAAATATTAATAATGATTATTGTTTTTATACAATCAGCAGGAGTGGATAATGTCCAAAAATCCATTAAGTAATTCCTTACGAGCTACCCTTGTCGCCTTGACCATTGGATTTTTTGGATGTGAAAATCAAGCCGCAAGCACCTCATTTACTCAAACCACCACTAAGGCGAATGATAATCTTCCCCAAGTAGTAGCAACGACAACTGTACTGTGTGACTTAACTAAACAGGTTGCCGGGGATACCATTAATCTCACCTGCTTGATTTCTCCTGGTGCAGACCCCCACCTTTATCAACCAAAATCGGAAGATCGCAAAGCTATTGAGCAAGCTAATCTTATTCTCTATAGTGGTTACAATTTTGAACCAGGCTTGATCAAAATAATTAAAGCGTCTAAAAACCCTGCGCCGAAAATAGCCGTTGGTCAAGTTGCTGTGCCCAAGCCTCAACGACTCCAAAAAGGTAGCAAGAAAGTCACTGATCCTCATATTTGGCACAATACTAAGAATGCTATCAAGATGGTGGAGGTAATTAACCGCAATCTAGGAAAATTAGAACCTAGTGAAGCAGCAACTTATACTAGCAATGCCAGAAAAATCACTAATGAAATAACTCAAATGGATAACTGGATAAAGTCAACAATTGCCAGTATTCCGCCCAAAAAACGCAAATTAGTCACAACCCACGATGCACTAGGATATTATGCCAAAGCGTATGGTATTTCATTAGCAGGGGCGTTGGAAGGTGTTAGCACTGCGGAAAAACCGACAGATGCACGAGTAAAAAATTTAGTTGCTGGCATTAAACGGGCTAAAGTGCCAACAATTTTTGCAGAGACAACAACTAACACCAAGTTGATTGAGTCTGTAGCTAGAGAGGCAAAAGTGAAAGTTTCTAACAGCAAATTGTATGCTGATGGACTTGGTGAATCAGGAAGCGATGGGGAAACCTATCAGA
Organism: aff. Roholtiella sp. LEGE 12411; assembly: GCF_015206995.1. Classification (GTDB taxonomy): domain Bacteria; phylum Cyanobacteriota; class Cyanobacteriia; order Cyanobacteriales; family Nostocaceae; genus Komarekiella. Next base: position 4,398 of record NZ_JADEXR010000237.1, read on the forward strand.
AAATGATGGTTGCCAATACACGTACAATTGTAGAAGGGCTAGGAGGGACGTACTTGATATTTGAAGCCAAAGCCACTAGATAGTAGCAGCATTGTAGGTACGAAATCGAGCCGCATACCACTTGCTTTTCCTGGCGCAGACTGGGCATGGTTTTTCATTTTCCCCGCCTCTTCTAACCTCCGCCATTTCCATCTTGCCCATAGGCTTGCCAAGCCAAGTCTACCAATCCATCAACGATCGCAGCTGCGACAACTGCATTACCTTTACGACTGTCAATTGTAATGTAAGGTACTAAAGAGTCTTGCAAGCACGTGGCAGCATCGATATTCACAAATTCTACTGGAGTAGCGATTATCAAAGCAGGTCTAATTTCCTCAGCTTCAATTAAATCAACCAATGTTGTCAATGCTGTTTGCGCCTGACCTACCACAAAAATGCCTTCTGGGTAACGCTTAGCTAAGGTTTCTATTCCCCACGCTGTACGAGTTTTTTCTTTCTGGGGGCGCGTTATGGCTTCCATGCTGCAATACACCGGATTAGCAAAGGTGTTTTGAATGTCAGATGCAATACCTACTTGTACCATTGGGACATCCACCACAATCGTGGTACGCGCCGCTAATGCTGCTGCACCAGCTTGCAAAGCACGCTCAGAAAAACGAATCAAAGACTTATACTCAAAGTCCGCTGTGGCATATATAACTCGCCGAACAATCTCATACTCTGCGGGTGAAAATATATGATCTCCAATTTCACTGTCAATGATTGCTAAACTTTGAGCATCAGTTACGTGCCATTCCATTGTTGTTGAGCTTCTCAGATATCAGCTTTCAGCTTATCAGCTTCAGAGAGCACTGAGTACTGAGTATTTTTATTTTATTTTTACTCAGCACTCAGCACTCATTTGTACAGATACGATTAATCGCGTCTGTACTCAGGACTCAGTACTAGAAGAAGGCCGACTGAAAATAGGAGATAGGTACGCAACCAAAACGCCAATCAGAAAACCAGCGATATTGCGGACTAGAGGTAGCCATTCACTCGTGCGCGTCACTACTGGCCCAATCCCAAAGGCAATAAATAATATTCCCCATAAAGGAGAGAAAATTAAAGCCCACTGCCAAGCAAAAACTTGTCCTTCACGGTGAGGTTGAGCTGCAAATCCACAAATCACCCCACCAATGATTGAGGAAATCAGAGTCAGAATCCACTGCTCCCGTGGTAGTCCAGGAACAACATTGCAACCACCCTTTAGCAAACAGCCTTTAACCGATTCTAGGGCTTGCAGAATAGACTGGTCTTCGCCTTGTTCGCGTACAAAGTACAAATTACCAAAGCGGGTTTGTAGTTCTATCCAGAAAGTCCGAGGTAAAAGTTCATAAACAGCATCACCAACACTAAAGCTGAGGATGTTACCGCCACGAGAATCGGCAACTAACAAAATACTTTTGTCATCTAAACCCCAATATTTGATGACTGCCCGACCTGGAGTACGGTCATACTGAGTCAATACTCGCAATTTCCAGCCAGTCTCAGTTTCAAATTGCTCTAAATCTGTGACAAGCTTTTCTTCTTGCAACTTGGGAAGAGTTTTAGCTAAGTCTACAACTGGGGTAAAGGTGTCAGGTAGTAATTCAGGATTGTCATACGCAAAAGCTGGGGGAGAATGCATCACCCAAATTGACCCAGCCAGGAAAAATACTGCAATAGATACCAAGATTCGTCGCCAAAAACAAGACTGCATGGACGTTTTTATACAAATATCAACAGTGAAAGTGAACAAGTTATTTGAAAAGAGTACTGGAAAAGTGATACTTCTTTACACTTGTTTACTTTACTCTAATCTAAGGGATCAAAGCAAAGGGCTGGGAATTAAGGGCTAGGGATTTAGGGGCGGGGGACTGAAGATTAAGAATTATGAAAGAGTTTTCTCTACACCAAGTCCCCAATGCCCAATGCCCAATGCCCAATGCCCAATGCCC
>NZ_JADEXR010000238.1 GCF_015206995.1 aff. Roholtiella sp. LEGE 12411
ATTTGTTTAAGAGATTAAACAACACAGGATTTGAGGTAGATATTTCTACTTTCTCTAAAGCAAATTTACATCGAAGCCAAAAACCATTTCAAGAAATTTACCAAAAATTAAATGAATTAGTACAGAATAAAATTCAAAAAAAATTACACAATAAATATGCGATTTGTCCAATATATTCAACAATTATCACTCTCACCAGTAAGTTGTTATGGATACTAGGACACCATCAAGTAAAACTTTTTAGTTCCCTAAATATAGCTACTGGAAGTCCATCAGATAACTTCATCAATTTTATTAGTTAATCATTATTGCTGACAACCTCACATGAGCAAAATTAGTGCAATTATCACTGAGGGAATTATTGCCTTTGTCGCCACCAATATTGACGACATTATTATACTATTGCTATTTTTTTCCCAGCTAAATACTCAATTTCGTCGTCGGCATATTTTCGTTGGTCAGTATCTTGGTTTCACTGCCATCATTATTGCCAGTTTACCAGGATTTTTTAGTGGTTTAATAGTACCAAGAGCCTGGATAGGTTTGTTGGGCATACTACCAATAGCAATTGGAATCAAGCAATTACTAAATCAAGATACAGAGAGTATAGAAGTTCAGACTGTTACTACTAATTTTAAGTCATCTACTACCAACAACCCCATACTATCTTTTATTTTGAGTGTTCTGAGTCCCCAAACTTATAAAGTTGCAGCAGTCACTTTTGCAAACGGTGGCGATAATATCGGCATCTATATTCCTTTATTTGCTGGGAACAGCTTGGACAGTTTGCTAGTGATTTTCATAGTGTTTTTTATCATGGTAGGGGTTTGGTGTACTGTTGCTTATCTCTTAGCTCGTCAAGCTACAATTGCCCATATTTTAAGTCGCTATGGTAAAACTGTTGTGCCATTTATATTGATTGGTCTGGGTTTGTACATCATGTATGAAAGGGGCACATTTACTTTATTACCTTGGGTAAAATAATAAAAAATCCATACTCCTGTCCTTAACCGGGGTTTTGTAAATGCGGCCTTGTTTGGCTGAAACTCAAAGACTCGTTATAACGCAGTTGTGCAGAACGTTTCGTGCAACTGCAACTTTTCAGCGACGGCTAAAAAATTTCCATAAAATACTAAAACTTGATCGGTTTAACGTATTTTAAGATTAAAAATAGTAAAAGTCTATCTTTGTGTGGAATGATACGAAACTTCAATATAAATTGATACTAAGATTTAAAGTCTTTTATTCGATAAACTGAGTTCCAGCCTATATCTAGAGTTCAGTGGTAAATTTAATAGCAGTATTTCAAAAGACTAGATTAATTTCGGCGCAATACCGTATTTGATATGGCATTAGAAAAAGTTAACGACAAAAATCAACAAACAGCAGCATCTTCGCAAAAACCACAATCTCTCATAGAGTTTGTGCAAAAACTGTTAATTATCTATTGGCGTTCTCTGGTGCTACTGTTCGTTGGAATATATCTCCCACTCCAAATTTTTGGACTGCTTGCATTAGAGGTACAGCAAAAGGAGGGTAGTTTTCCTTGGGATTTGCCGATTTTGGTGACGATTCACTCTCTAGCACAGCCGCAGTTAGATGTATTCGCCACAATCTTGACCAAACTAGGTTCGTTTTGGACTTTATTACCCATAGTGAGCATAATCGCACTCATTTTACTACTGCAACGTCGCTGGCGATCGCTCACTTATTTACTGATTACTACTGCTGGTAGTGCAATTATTAACCGCACAGCAAAGGAATTTTGGCACAGAGTACGTCCTCATCTATGGGACTCAGTTGCACCAGAATTTGATTATTCATTCCCCAGTGGTCATGCGATGACAAGTATGACCTTGATTGCCATTTTGGTAGTCTTGACTTGGGGTAGTACCTGGCGCTGGTTAGTATTAATTTTGGGTGGCTTGTTTATCTTAGCTATTGGCTGGACACGGCTATATTTGGGAGTTCATTTTCCTAGTGACATTATCGCAGGTTGGATGGTAGCGATCGCTTGGGCAATTGGCGTGAATTTGATTATTAAACCTGATTCAGGGTCGGCAAATATTATTAGTGAAAAGCCAGTGAGTGAAACGAAATTACTCTCTGAAGAACAGGAATTTTTTAATTCGTAAGCATACACTTTATTACTACAAAAGGTGTGAATAAAATTGTGATTAAAAATAATAGTGCGGTTAATTTACCTGCACTATTTGTAAATTTAATTTGTTTCATATTGAGTAAGATAATTACTACTGGAGTTTAGACTAGTACAGCACGGCGGAAATAAACCAAGTATTAAATAGCCAACACTTTACCCTTGTATGTCCACTTAAAAGGTTTAGCCATTGTTTTATTAAAATATTCGATAAATTCGATAATTCGAGTTTTAAGGTCATCCTGTAATCTAATTATCCATTGTCCCACAATAATAGTCGGTTAACTTACGCCAAGCTGTACTAGTCTAAACTCCAGTCATAAAAAAGTCCTGCATTCAAACTATCTGCACCTGCAAATCGTAATTATTTATCAACTTCGGCAGAATTTGTACTTTTCAAAATTCGTGGGTCATTTGCTGTATAACTAACAAAGGCGTAGATATTCTTCGCTAGCTGCAAATTTAAAACTGCTTCGATTCCTGTAGTGCAAACCTTACCAATATTTTCGTAAGTAGCTACCGGAACAGCAAAATTATATGCAATTAAATCCGATGCCGAAGTTTTAACCTTTTCCCAGACCAGAAAAGAGATAAAAAATGCTTATAATGGAAAGTCTTAACAAGGTTTTTTGGACTTTTGACCTTTGACTCTGGACAACCTCAACGAAAAAAATATGACACTTGCGTAAGTCCTGAGATGATTTTAATTTTTGTGATTATTTTGACTGATTTTTTTAATGCAAGTGAGATAAGCTTTAGTAGTTACAGGGAAATAGCTTTAGTTATCATCGCCTTTAAAAGCTAAATTATGCACTTACCACCCATGATCTTCAATCAACTTTAGTATGGAGTGGCAATGTAATATGGCTATGTATGAAAATTAAATTTCATTTGGAAAGTTAGTCATTGATAAATTGCAGTGATAAATATCACTGTTCTACATAAAAAAGTAATTTCATTAAGTACGCTCCTAAATACTTAGAGGTATTTTGGCATTTTGGCACAATAGTACACGGTATTAACGATAGTCTATTAAAAATAGACATGGTAATTTTATCTGAGTTGTGAACGTTATTTTTTTAACTGTAGACGCACACTCTTCCGAATAAGCAAGCTACATGAGGCACTTTATAGTCCTTGCATCTTTGAGATGAAAAGTTGCTCCATGTTCGCTGAAGATGTTTACGTGTTCCTATATGGAGGAGGTTGACTCCAATAAAAGGTAGGATCTAACAGCAAAAAATAGTTTTTTGTATTAATTTAAATCAAGGTAATAAAGATGATTATGATTAAAAAAAATGTTTGGCAAATTAGTTAGCATCATCATAAATATTTTTTACAACACAATTAATTATAAATTTTAAAAAGTAGTTTTCTTCAATTCTTCGATAGAAAGTCGCATTTTTTGCAGAGATTTTTATTAGCTAAGATTAAGGATAAAAATGATAAAGGAACGAAAAATTGTATATAGAGTCAGCCAGTCACTAAGTAAAATTCCAAATAAGTATTTTTGCTCATTGCATGATATAATTAGGTTCTTAAGTCTATAAAAATTGGCAAGTAATGCCAGCAAACATTTACCAACTAAGGTCTTATTATTCCAGTCCCAGCTTGAATTGTGGCGTATATTATTAGCTTTATACTACTCTAAGTAAGATGTTCTCTAGGCATCTACATACTTCAACCTTTATTTGATTCAAATGCTTGAGTTAAAGCAATGTCAACACTGATAGAAAATTTTAATTAAAAAATGGGATAACTAGGGTAAAAACGATTTTTCCAATTTCATTGCTGATAGTTAACTAGTACTAATTTCCTTGTTCTAGTTGACAGTATGAACAAATTAGAAATTATTTGAAGTTTAGTTACCAAGTTGATCATGGAACATATTTCTCAACTGACAGCCAAAATCAGAGAGAAAACTGCATACCCGGACATCCTAGTCATATCCCGTATATTTCTACCGCAAGAAGCTGTAATTGGGGAATATATATATAATCGATGTCTTCAAGACCCGGAACGAGTGATTGTGCTGGCAGCTGGTTGCTTAGGAGATAAAGTATTTGATCAAACTCAACAGTTTCCCGTATATCGCTGGACTTACCCGAAATATTGGCGTAGTGGTTTTGTGGGAAATATCCTGAAGTCTTTCTTCAATATGGTCTGGTCATTTGTGCTAGCAATTAAACTCTATTTTCGCTATCACTACCGCTATATTGAGTGGGGTCACGGCTATGAGTTTCCTTCGCTGTTGTTATTGAGCTACTTACTGCCTATTCGGTTTTTTATCTACCTGCACGGTAATGATATTCTTTGTGCTTTACGCAACCCCATACTGCGATCGCTATTTAAATTGACACTTCATAGAGCTGAAGGGATTGTTTGTAACAGTTCCTACACACAAGATTACCTCAGAACTACTTTCCGATTAAATACCCCTACCCACGTAATTAACCCAGTAATTAGACCAGAAAAATTTGGCACTGAAGCGAGTCCAAGTCGTCTTGATGATTTACGTGCTCGCGTGCGTCAGGCTCATAACATTCCACAAACAGCAATAGTGATTCTTTCAGTTGGCAGCCTGGTAAAGCATAAAAACTTCGACCGAATAATCGATAACATACCATTGCTGCTGACTATTGGGGTGGATGTCCACTATATACTCTGCGGACAAGGGCCTTGTGAGTCGGAACTGCAATCTCAGGCGAATCGCTTGCGTGTAGACAAACGGGTGCATTTTGCTGGACATACACCAAATCGTGAATTAGCTGGCTACTATGCAGCCTGTGACATATTTGCAATGCTGATGTTGGATACAAAAGCTAACAATATAGAGGGTTTTGGTATCGTTTCCTTAGAAGCGAGTTACTTCGGTAAGCCTATAATTGCCTCTCGTTTAGGTGGTGTCCTAGATGCAGTTCAGCATGAAGAGAATGGCATATTGGTTAATCCCAATTCTGGCTATGAAGTTTTTCAAGCTTTTAATCGGTTGTGCCAAGATCAGCAGCTGCGCGAACAACTTGGACGCAAAGGTAAAGAATTAGCCAAGCGCAAAACTGCTCATAAATGTCTATATAAATTTGAACAGAGGTGAGCCAAGTGAACGCCGCTATCTAATACATTATTAAGAGTATAGCGACAGCTTACCATGTCCTTGAAATGCCGATTATAGGCGGCGTCCCCCTGGGATTTAGAAGGTTAGACGGTAAAGGAATTCATCGGTGGGCTTGCCTTTGACGAACTCTGCGTTCTGATTGACTTTGTGCAACTCGAACCCAAGCTTCTCGACCACTTTACGAGAGGCTAGATTGTGCTCGTTCACGGATGCGTGTAGCGCCAATAAGCCAAAGCGCCGTTGAACTTCAGCGATCGCTAGAGAGCAGTAAACGGGAGCATAACCTTGTTTCTGAAAGCCAACAAATGTCATAAAGCCAATTTCGGCGTATTGGTCATCAAAAATACCTATCTCGACAACACCTACAGGTTGCTGTTGGGGGATCATGGCGGCCCATTTGAGCCAGATCATGGTGTCATTATCGGGCGATTTTTCTAGTGCGGCAAACTTGAACTTTTGCTTAACCTCCATCAAGGTTGGGATTTGGTCTTCCAGATATTCGTACAGATGCGGATCGCTCATATAGGAGTACAGTAGATCGGCGTGCTGTTCTGTAACCTTTTCTAAGCGCAAGATCCCCGCATTTGTTACCATAATTTTTCTGATTTTTCTTTTAGCTTGACTTTATCTAGTTCGCAGTTTATTGAATTAGCCACCGCCGACAATAGTTACTACTTCTAAGCGATCGCCTGGCTGCACTTTTGTTTGCAGCCAAAACTGGCGGTGTAAAATTTCACCGTTATACTCCACCGCCACCAAGCGAGGATTAAAACCTAACTGTTGGAGTAATTCAGGTAAAAAAGTTTGAGACAAGCAGGTATGGTTTTCTCCATTTACTTGAAGAGTAATTTCATTAGACATAAGTTATTTGGGGGATGGGGCATGGGG
>NZ_JADEXR010000239.1 GCF_015206995.1 aff. Roholtiella sp. LEGE 12411
CCATTCCCCATCCCCCATCCCCCATTCGGTGTCTCTACGAGTCAGTTCACAAATCAAATCGGATTACTATATTTGGTAATAATTCAGCAAAATTTGCCATCAATCCACCTATTCATCTGATATCTAAGTCAATATTTCCTGCTAACTTTAATAAGCTATTTTTTAAGCCCCGAATTAATTCGGGGAATTTTCATGTTAAGATTTTAATTTTTAATTTTGATTTTTTTGGAAAGGTTACTAATGTGTTTCGACTTCTAGGCGCAACTTCAATCATCTTCCCAGTATTCGTGATCTAGTAAGTCGATAATCCTATCTCTGAGCAAAAACTCGTTTTTTTCTAGCTCAAGCTCAAAATACACCCAGTCATGATCAGGAATGTATTTACTAAGAGTAAAGATTGGCTGCTGACGGTTAACAAGTCCCTTTTGAACAAGTTGACGTGCTTCTTCCTTGATAACCTCAATGTCGTATCTAACCGCAATATCCATAGTTTGTTACCTCGCTTTTGATCAAGGCATTATCAGTCAAGACAATAATTCTTTAGCTCTACCTTTAACTTATCAAAAAACTCAAAGTAAATTGTAAAGAATCAAAACACAAATACTAGCTGCAAGGTAGATGTTTCAGTTAGATACTTTTTCATATCTTAAGTAAACTCTCTTAAGAGGTATTTTTACAGAATAAGAAGGCTAGCGTAACAAGTTGTAAATAAAAAAGGATGGAGATGTTCTGTGGCTAACTTGCCAAAAGGTAAGCTAGGGTAAAGAATACATGATGAAGAAGAATCAAGAATAAAAAATTTGTCATTCTTACTTCAACCTTCATTACCTGTTATTTTACCCATTTTTATAAATTCGCTTGAGGATTTACACTTTGATGTTGAATATTGATAAAGTTCGCCAATATTTTCCTGCCTTAGCTGGCAAATGGACTTTTTTTGATAATGCTGGTGGGTCACAAACCTTAAAGAAAGTAGTAGATAGGATTAGTGAATTTCTCTTGACATCTGATGTCCAGTTGGGTGCTTCTTATGCGATTTCCCAACTAGCAGGAGAACGCTTGGCATTAGCAACAACGGCAATGGCTACTTTGATTAATGCCAAGTCTTCTAAAGAATTGGTCATGGGGCCATCGACTACAATGATGTTGAAAGTTCTTTCAATGTGTTTGAGTCAAACCTTTACGCCTGGTGATGAGATTATTGTGACTAATTGTGATCATGAAGCCAATATTGGGGCTTGGGTCGCTTTAGAAAAACACGGAATGAAGATTAAAGTGTGGCAAATTCGCCCAGATACCTTGGAATTGCATTTGGAAGATTTAGAGCTATTAATGAGTCAACGCACAAAACTTGTCGCATTAACTCATGCCTCTAATATTTTGGGAACTATCAACCCTATTAAAGAAATTACTGCATTTGTACATGAACGAGGAGCAATGATTTGTGTAGATGGTGTTGCTTATGCACCACATAGATTAGTTGATGTCCAAAATTTAGATGTTGATTTCTATGCTTTGAGTTTTTATAAAGTTTATGGGCCACATCATGCTTTACTTTATGGTAAAGAAGAACTTTTGTTAAAAATACCTGGTCTGAACCATTATTTTATTGAGCAGACGGATATTCCTTATAAGTTTCAGCTAGGTAATGTCAATTTTGAATTAAGTTATGGAATGTTGGGGTTATGTGATTATCTGAGTGAATTAGCACAAATGCACTATGGCAATGAAACTGCACCTGACTTGAGAAATCAAATGGTGCAAGTCTTTGATTTAATTAGTATGCATGAAGAGAAGATAGGCGATCGCTTACTAGATTACCTCAACAACAAGTCTAATGTACACGTGCTCGGTCAATTAAAAGCCAACCCCAAATCTCGTGTACCTACTATATCTTTTGTAGTAGATGGAATTGATAGCTCGACTATCCCTGTAAAAATTGACCAACATTACATTGGAATTCGCTACGGAGACTTTTATGCTAAACGGCTAATTGAATACTTGGGGTTAGCGTCGCAAGGTGGAGTAATACGGGTGAGTATGGTACATTACAACACGCTTGAGGAAGTTGACCGCCTAATTGAGGCTTTTGAGCAGGTATTTTAACCCCTGTGCATCTATCAAATGGGGAATTGGGCATTGGGCATTGGGAATTGGGAATAGAAAAAAGGGATGGCACAAGTGATGGTGCGGCTACGCCGCACCGAGCGCCTAACAACTAAACTATAGACATGGCAACGTCCGGACGTTTTAGTTGCTGAACTAAATAATTTGACAACAATCCATACTTGATTTGATAAATTGTCTGACCACTTTTATAAGCCAAACTTTTGAGTCGAAGCCAAACTAGAATAGCCCAAGCAATATAATTTCTTTGAATACGACCCTTGCGACATTTTTTTATATTAAGAATATAGGACTTACGTACTGTACAAACAAACGATCTTGTGTATCAATGTCAATACCTTGTTTCAAGCTTTTATCAACCATCTTTTACTGGTTGCGATCGCTTAGTGGAGAAGAGAAAAATCAAGGTTAAAGTGCAGAAAACCATACCCCTCTTTTGGTTTTTCCGTCAATGTGTAAGTCCCATAATACATAGATGAAGGGGAGACAGAGGCAACCCTTTTTCTCCCGTCTTAAAAGGATTCTCATTCTTGAAAAATCCTGTCTCTTGTTTTTCTTGGAATGATTTATTCTTTGGAAGTCCCTTAAAGGGTAAAGGGTAAATTCAACCCTTTTTCCTTTAACCGAGAAATATTAGAGGGGCTAGAGAATGCTAAAAGTATTCTATAAGCCATCGAGTCACATTATTGCAATCCTGATTACGCAGGCATGAGAGCTAAACAAGTGTCGTTTAAAATAGTGGTCATTGGTACTTCTTTAGGCGGATTATCAGCACTGAAAATTATCCTGGGAAACTTACCAGCAGACTTTTCAGTGCCGATCGCGATCGTGCAACACCGTCACAAAGAGTCTGACGACATACTGAATAAATTATTACAAAAACACACTTTGTTGGCGATCCGAGAAGTAGAAGACAAAGACGAAATCCTGTCAGGGCATGTCTACTTAGCTCCAGTAGATTATCACTTGCTGATTGAGCCAGGTTACTTTGCTCTTTCTACTGATGAGCCTGTTTCTTATGCCCGACCATCGATTGATGTGCTGTTTGAGTCGGCAGCTGATATATACGCTCAGCAAGTCATCGGTGTAATATTGACAGGAGCGAACCAAGATGGTGTCCAAGGTCTTAAAAAAGTGAAAGCGCGGGGAGGACTCACTATTGTTCAAAAACCTGCCACCGCTGAGAGTTGCGTTATGCCAGAAGCAGCGATTTCTGCTGTTGCAGTAGACTGGATTTTGTCCCTCTCAGACATTGCTTCCCAGTTGGTCAAGCTTTGTCACCCTATACGGAAATGAAACCATGCAGATGGAACCCAAAGTAAACATCCTCCTAGTAGATGATAAACTGGAAAATTTGCTGGCACTAGAGGCAATCCTGGAAAAACTGGGGGAGAATCTGGTGAGAGCAACATCAGGGGAAGAAGCTTTGAGGTGTTTGTTACATCAGGACTTTGCGGTGATTTTGCTAGATGTGCAAATGCCAGGGATAGATGGTTTTGAAACTGCTACCTTGATTCGCAATCGGGGGCGATCGCGTCACACTCCAATTATTTTTCTGACTGCATTTAGCACCAGCGACCAAATGCTATTTAAAGGTTATGCCTTAGGTGCAGTCGATTATCTGCTCAAACCAATAGACCCTAATATCTTGACTTCTAAAGTCATAGTATTTGTAGAATTATTTAAGAAGACAGAAGCAGTTAAGCAACAGGCTGCTGAGCTAGTAGCCGTCAATGCTGAACTTAGGCAAAGTGAAGAACGCTTCCGTTCACTGAGTACCTGTTCACCTATTGGCATTTTTGAAACTGACACTGAAGGGCGCTGTAAGTATACCAATCCCCGATATCAGGCAATTTGCGGACTTAGACCAGCAGAGAGTTTATTTAAGAGGTGGCTGGAATCTGTTCATCCAGATGACCGGGACAGAGCGATCGCCAGTTGGTCTAACTACATTAGTCAAGGCCGCGATTACTCTGAAGAATTTCGGTTTGAAAATACTTATGGTAGCATCCGTTGGGTTCAGGTTCGCTCATCACCGATGCTTTCCAGTCAAGGTGAATTGCTTGGGTATGTAGGTACACTTGAAGATGTTACTGAACGCAAGCAAGCTGAAGAAATCCGCGCTCAAGTAATTCGAGAACAAACAGCAAGGACGGAAGCAGAAACGGCAAATCGGATGAAAGATGAGTTTCTCGCCGTTCTCTCCCACGAACTTCGCACGCCTCTAACTTCGATGCTGGGTTGGTCAAAAATACTCCGCTCCAAGAAACTTGATGAAAAAGCAACTGCTCGCGCCCTGGAGGCGATTGAACGCAACGCTAACTCTCAGGTGCAATTAATTGAAGATATTTTGGATGTATCACGGATAATCCGTGGTCAACTGCGGTTAAATGTTTGTGCTGTGAATCTGGTTACAGTGACTGAAGCAGCCTTAGAGGCCGTGCGTCCCTTGGCAGAGGCAAAAGGTATTCAATTGAACACTATTCTGGATACTTCCATTGGATCAGTCTTTGGCGATTCCACCCGTTTACAGCAAGTTGTTTGGAATCTCCTAACTAACGCCATTAAGTTCACTCCTAAAAATGGCAAGGTAGAGGTTACTTTATCAATGGTCAGTAGTTCGGAACAATTAACAACTGTCAAATCTGCCCAAATTCAAGTTATTGATACAGGTATTGGCATCAGTTCAGACTTTTTACCCAAAGTATTTGAGCGGTTTCGGCAAGCAGATAGTACCACAACGCGATCGCACAATGGACTTGGACTAGGCCTTGCGATCGTCCGCCATCTGGTAGAACTGCACCAAGGCACAATTTTTGCTGAAAGTCCAGGTACAGGACAAGGAGCAACCTTTACCGTCAGACTACCACTGCTACGAGAAAACAGAGGTAGCAGAGATAAACAAACAGGGGGAGAAATTTCTTTGGCTGCTAGTTCTACTCCTTTGACTGGATTAAGGGTTCTAATTGTAGATGATGAAACGGATACCCGTAATTTTCTCAGCTTTATGTTTGAAGAGTATGGAGCGATCGCCACTGCGGTAGCATCAGTTGATGAAGCGCTAAAAGTATTGAAACAATCAAAACCAGATATCTTAATTAGCGACATTGGAATGTCAGAGCAAGATGGTTACACGTTAATTCATCAACTGCGCTCTTTAGAACCAGAAAAAGGCGGACATATCCCAGCGATCGCCTTAACAGCATATACACGAGAAGAAGACCGCTTAAAAGTCCTTTCAGCCGGATTTCAAAAACATCTATCTAAGCCAATTGACCCCACAGAGTTGATCGCTTTAGTTGCTAGTGTTTTAGAACTACCTCAGCAAGTTCCATAAACTGAAATCTTGCACTCCTCTCAACAACTGCCCAACAATGAATTCCTAAATGACTATTCGCCACGCCACTGAAACTGACTTGCCTATAATTGTGGAAATTTATAACGCTGCAATTCCTAGCCGTATGGCAACCGCTGATTTAGAGCCAGTATCTGTGGAAAGTCGCCTGGCTTGGTTTAAGGGGCGATCGGCCTCACAACGCCCGCTTTGGGTAATCGAAGTCGAGGGAGTAACTGCTGGGTGGCTTAGTTTTCAATCATTCTACGGGCGACCAGCTTATCATACAACTGCCGAAATTAGTATTTACATTGCCTCTGCCTTTCATCGGCGTGGTTTAGGGCGGCAACTTTTAGCAAAAGCAATTGGCGAAAGTCCTAACTTGGGCTTAAAAACCCTCATCTGCTTTATTTTTGCCCATAATCAACCCAGCTTAAAGCTATTTGAGACATTTGGCTTTCAACATTGGGGGCATTTACCTAAAATCGCAGAACTTGATGACGTTGAACGCGACTTAGTGATTATGGGACTACGAATTAGTAAACCCACTATTTAATTGTAATTACTCAAATACTTCTATTCTTTATTTGATATTTGTTGAGATAAAGATTTATACTTTTCAAGCCTATTCCCCATACCCCATGCCCCATACC
>NZ_JADEXR010000038.1 GCF_015206995.1 aff. Roholtiella sp. LEGE 12411
CCCATGCCCCATGCCCAATGCCCCATGCCCAATTATCATGACAAAGAATATCCAGTTGTTTTATTAATGAATTGCAAAACTTTTTGATAGGATTCAGGATTACTAACAGGGTTGATGATGATGGGGATAGTGCCATCTGGCAACCAAAAGGTGATCCTGCCATTCGCTTCCTGACAAAAAGAACTGATGCAGTTGAGGTTAATTACGTATTCATTTTTCTCGTAATTGATTTTCACCCAGTGGGCATGATCTATTTCTAAATCCGTAACGCATCCTAGATAATCCAGAACTTTTTGGTAGTCTTCCAGATTACTTTGTGGGTTAATCACTATGGGAATAGCACTGTCGGGTAGCCAAAAAGTTACCCTGCCGTTGCGTTCATAACAAAAAGCATGGACACGCTCGAAATTTACTACATATTCTTTCCTCTCGTAAAGGATTTTCACCCAGTACGCCACAGAATCTCCTCAAGTCCGAAGTTGACGAATGATTTTCACTCAGTAAGTCATAACATTTCCTCATTAATATTGCTTTGATGATTACAAAATAAATTTTTTAAAATTTGTAATTTTGCATTTTGTATTATTTGTAAGGCACTTCTAATGGCTTTAGCGTGCCATTCGGTTTAGAGAGTAAGGGCGATCGCGGCTTGAATAAACCCTTTAAATAGAGGATGAGGGGTACTTGGGCGAGATTGAAATTCTGGATGAAATTGGCAAGCAATAAAGAATGGGTGGTTAGGTAATTCCACAATTTCGACTAAGCGTCCATCGGGAGAAGTGCCACTAATAACGTAGCCAGACTTTAACAACAGATCGCGATAAGCATTGTTAAACTCATATCGATGCCGATGTCGTTCATAAATCACATCATCTTGATAGAGCTTAAAAGCCAAAGTATCAGGTAGCACACGGCAAGGATAAAGTCCCAAACGCATTGTACCGCCCAAATCAACCACATCCTGTTGTTCTGGCAATAGGTTAATTACCGGATCCGTGGTGTAAGTATCAAATTCAGCGCTGTTAGCATCTGCTAATCCTGCTACATGCCTTGCCCATTCAATTACGGAACATTGCATTCCCAAGCATAAACCTAAGAAGGGAATTTGGCGATCGCGGGCATATTGAATAGCGGCAATTTTACCGTCTACTCCCCGGATGCCGAAACCTCCTGGTACAATGACGCCATCAACACCTTTAAGATGGGTTTCAGCTGATTCAGTTTCCAAATTTTCTGAATTTACCCAACGCAGTTTCAATTTGCCACAAGTGGAGATTGCCGCATGGTGCAGGGCTTCTACTACAGATAAATAAGCATCACCTAACTGCACATATTTACCAACGATGGCAATTTCTACCTCGTATTTGGGACTATGTAGACGTTGTACCAGGGTTTGCCACTGCGTCAGATCTGGTTGGCATTGTTCCATTTGCAGCAATTTTAACACTTGCTCTGCCATTCCTTCCTTTTCCAGATTCAGCGGTACTTCATAGATGCTTTTAGCATCTTGGGAGGTGATGACGCATTCTTCTGGGACATCGCAAAATCCCGACAATTTCTGCTTTAATCCTTTGGGTAGGGGGCGATCGCTCCGACAAACTAAAATATCCGGTTGAATACCAATGGATCTCAGTTCCTTCACCGAATGCTGTGTCGGTTTAGTTTTCATCTCACCCGCAGAAGCAATCCACGGTACTAGGGTTACGTGCATGTACAACACATTTTGCCGTCCCACTTCCTTGCGGAACTGCCGAATCGCCTCCAAAAACGGCAGTGATTCAATATCTCCTACCGTACCGCCTATTTCTGTAATTACTACTGATGGATTTGTACTTTTAGCGACTCTCAAAATCCGTTCTTTAATTTCGTTGGTGATGTGAGGAATCACCTGCACAGTGCCGCCATTGTAGTCGCCGCGCCGCTCTCTATTGATTACTGCCTGGTAAATCGCCCCAGTAGTAACGCAGTTCAATCGCGACATTGAGGTATCGGTAAAGCGTTCGTAATGCCCCAAGTCCAAATCTGTTTCCGCGCCATCCTGGGTAACAAACACTTCCCCATGCTGGAAAGGACTCATTGTACCTGGATCGATATTGATATAAGGGTCGAGTTTGAGAATCGATACCGAATAATCGCGCGATTTGAGCAAACGCCCCAGACTTGCTGCTACAATGCCTTTGCCTATACTGGAAACTACACCTCCAGTTACAAAGATAAACTTAGTCATAATAGTTTTAATTTCTAGCGACTTCTAAAAATACATCTCGTCATTGTGCCACAGTCATTGTGGTGAAATCTTCATGTGATTTGGCTGTGAAAAACATTTTAGGATTAGTAGTATTAGGCTGTGTTGTCACTTCCTCCGTAGCATTGGCAGAGCCATCTGTTTTAGTTGTTTTTCCCCAAAATAACTACCAGACAAGTGCGGAACAAATCTTCTTTCTTGGAACAGCACCACCTGATGGACAAGTTTTGTTCAATGGTAAGCCAATTACCCGCAGCAAGACTGGTCATTTTTCCCCAAGTTTCCCCTTGCAGTTGGGAGAGAATCTGTTTACTGTACGTCACCAAAATCAAGAACTTCAAATTAAGGTGATAAGGCTTACCAATCAGCCTGAGCTTCCGCATGGGTTAGCCTTTGCCAAAGATTCCCTAACTCCAGCAGCTGACATTGCCAGACTACCAGGGGAACTAATTTGTTTTAGCGCGATCGCACCCCCCAATGCCAGTGTATCTGTCAAGCTGGCTCATCAAACTGTAGCCCTTTCGCCACAACCCCAACAGGCGCAACTGCCAAGTAATTTGGCGGCCCTCACGGGGCGGAATCAGCCTACTGCCCAGTCTACCGTAGGAAAGTACGAAGGTTGCACTACTGCACAACAGCTTGGTTCCCTAATTTACGGTAACAATACCATCTCCGGTGCTGTTGTTCAGGATTCCGGCAAAAATGTAGATTTGGGTAAACCGGAATTTCAACTAACCCTCAATGGCAAGACGATAACTCAACCAGGCTCTGGCAAGGTTCAAATCCTCTCACCTGCACAGTTACCAGTTTCTGAGGTGATAGCAGAGTCAGGCGTTGCTCGCACTGGCCCCAGTACCGATTATTCTCGACTTACACCACTGCCGAAAGGGGCAAGGGCAACAGTTACAGGTAAGGAAGGTGAATGGTTACGCCTAGACTATGGCGCTTGGATTAACAGCAAGGAAACCCGCTTTTTACCAGGTGCGATTCCGCCACGGACAGTAATTCGCAGTATCGGATATCGTCAACTTCCTGGTGTAACAGAGATGATTTTCCCGTTACAAGTTCCTGTACCCGTGAGCGTGCAACAAGATGACCGTACTTTCACTCTCACTCTCTACAATACCACTGCCCAAACAGACATTATTCGCCTGGATGATAACCCTCTAATTTCTCGCCTAGACTGGCAGCAGGTAACTCCAGAACAAGTCAAATATACTTTCAACCTCAAAAAAGCTCAACAGTGGGGATATAAGCTGACATACAACGGTACAACCCTGGTTTTGGCTTTGCGTCACGGCCCTGCAATTGGGCACAATAGACGAAGGCCTTTAGCTGGCATTAAGATTGTACTTGATCCAGGGCATGGAGGTAAAGAGTCGGGTGCCAGTGGCCCGACTGGATATTTAGAAAAAGATGTCAATTTAGTCGTATCCAAGTTGCTGCGCGACGAGTTGGTGAAGCGAGGGGCAACTGTGGTGATGACGCGGGAAGATGATCAAGATCTTTCTCTGGTAGAACGTCAAGAAATTATCAGTAAAGAAGAACCTGCGATCGCTCTTTCCATACACCACAACTCCCTACCTGATGATGGCGATGCCGAAAAGACTAAGGGATTTGGAGCTTTTTGGTATCATCCCCAAGCCAATAACCTAGCAATATTTTTGCACAATTATGTAGTTAAAAAACTAAACAAACCTTCTTATGGTGTGTTTTGGAATAACTTAGCGTTAACACGTCCAGCAGCAGCGCCATCGGTGTTGCTGGAATTAGGTTTTATGAGCAATCCCGATGAATTTGAGCAAGTGGTGAACTCAGAAGAACAGAAGAGAATGGCAAAGGCGATCGCTAAAGGAATTACTGAGTGGTTTGGCAGTGTGCGGTAAAACTTATAGATATATTTTACAAAAACGTCTGTAATTTAAAACTCCATAAGCCAAAACTTGAGCCGTCAATTCCAAATGATAAGCCATCATTAGTAATATTAGGGTGGGGTGTAGTAGTTGCTCAACAAAACAAATTAATAGGGCTGCATCAATTAGAACTTTTTTTATTTCTCGCTTGCTCTACTTGTTCAACCGACAAACTCAAAGCTTCTGCTACCTGTTCAGTAGTCAACCCCAATCCTAGCAATCGCGGTATTGCTTCTGATAGAACTTCTTCTTTGATTTCCTCTTTGATTTCCTCTTTGATTTCCTCTTTGATTTCCTCTTTGGCTTCTTCTCGGACTTCTTGATATGCTCTGGTTTGCTTTAAGTCACTTAATCCAAACATTGCTGCTATCTCCTGACGAGTCATTTGGGGTAATTTGTACCAAACTATTGTCTCTATCAATTCTATAATTTGCTTTTTGACCGTTTCATCAACAATTTCTTGCCTAGCTTTGTTGATTAATCGTCGTGCTTCTTCAGTTGCTCTCTGTTTTGATTCTACAACTAATTTTACTACACCTATCCCTAGCGAAGAGTCTGCGTCTTCTCCTAATTCATCTAAATAAATGCGTTGTACTTGCTGAGTCAATAGCAGACCGCGATAGTGTATGTGCACTTCTGGGTCTATACTGCGTTTAGGATACAGCACAACTGCACGCCAATCATTAGGTAATTCATATTGACGCAGGTAAAGAAATATTTCACTAAAAAAGCGTGAATAAAATCTCGAATCAGATTGAAATTGAACTTCTACAAAATATATTGGTTGGTTGGAAGAATCAATGGAAGGTAAAAATAAACCATCAATGCGAAACGCAGTTTGCTTAATTTCAACTGATGTGAATTTATAAGCATTACCAGTTGTTGCAGATTCACCAATTAACTCAAAAAATATGCTGGGGAAGTTTTGAAATAGCTGATAAAAAATAGAGTCAGTTTTCATGCCAACCATGTAAAATCGGCATCGTAAACAAACCCCAGGCTAAACCCGTAATTAACCCAAAAGGCGTAACCACGTAATTATTAAAACTCCATAAACCTAAAACCTGCGCTGCCAACTCCAGAGGATAAGCCATCATCAATACAATAGCTAACGCTGTTCCACTCCAGCCATAATGCTTTAACCAGTAAAAACCTCTACCACCAGTTGCAGCATACAGCAGACGAGTAATCAGCAAACCCGTGACAGTGCCGTAACAACGCATACATACAGCCATTATAAATGGGGGTGCTAAATCTAACCCCATATCTGGTTGCGGACATACATGATTACCCATGAAGTAAATGATGTTCGCAATACCCGGTAGCAAAAACACCCCAGACGCAGCCAGAAAGGGAGCTATAGGCGGGCCAAAAACCATCCCCGCTAGCATAAAATCGGCAATCAAACTCACCCAGTTCAGATTTTTGGAAGATTGCAACTGCATGGCACAAACAATTCTCTGCATAAAATGCTCTCGAAAAATTAAAATCTCTGGACTGTGTATAAGTTTATTTTATATTTAATAGTAAATGCTGTATCCACAAATCAGCCCGCTCCTTCTTTACACTGACTTTTTTGGGCAAGAATAAATAATGGTTTTTAACGCTCTTTTATTACTCTAATGAGAGATTTTTTAAAGCCTTATCAGGATTTTATTTTTTCTCTATTCAGATATATATAATAGCGTTAACTATGATGCGATCGCTAATCCAAAAATTGTGTTTTTGAGCACGATTCTCGGCAAACCTTTCAGCCTTATTGTTTTTTGAAAAAGTTAACTGAATTATACAAAATAAAAAACACTAGGGTGGGCATTTCCCACCCCAATTATTTCTGAGATCTGCTGCTTTGCGTGAGATTTTCTTAACCTACCTTAGCAATATACGGACTTGTCAACTTATCTAACTGCTGAATCAACAGACTGAGGAATAATCCCACATCTGTAACTACACCCACCGATTCCACAGAACCGCGATCGCTTAACTTTGTCACCACAGCTGGATTAATATCCACACACACCATTTTCACACCAGCCGGAGTCATATTTCCTACTCCAATGGAGTGCAACATTGATGACAGCATCAAAATCATCTCTGTACCTTCTAGGTGTTTGGCATATTCCTCCTGTGCTTTAATTAAATCCATTTGGGTATCAGGTAAAGGCCCGTCATCCCGAATAGAACCGGCAAGCACAAAAGGCACGTTATTGTGAACACACTCATACATCACGCCACTTTTAATTGCTCCCGCCTCCACAGCTTTGGGAATGCTGCCATAACGGCGGATACTATTAATTACCTTGAGGTGATGGCGGTGTCCACCACGGACAGCTACACCCCGCTTCATATCTACACCCAAGGAAGTCCCCATGATATTTTGCTCGATGTCGTGGACAGCGATCGCATTACCACCTAGCAATGCCTGTACATAGCCTTCACGAATTAGTTGCGCTAGGTGTTCGCCGCCACCTGTGTGAATGACTACGGGCCCAGCCGTGACAACTACTTTACCACCAGCATCACGTATTTTACGTAATTCCCATGCCACTTGTTCAACGACTAATTCCACACGCCGCTCGCTGGAAACCCCCGCCGACATAAAGCTGAATTCTTGAGTATTGCGTAGTTCTCGTGATTCAGTTTTGCGGATGGTGCGGATACCTAAAACGTCTACAATGACCTCTTCGCCAACTTCTAAATCCCGTAAGATTTTACACCTTGCCACTATCCCATTGGGAGTTTGGGTAATAGCGATCGCGCCATCCATGCGTTGATTTTCCACCTTCACCCACTGACCACAAATCCGGACTTCGGTGGGATAAATTGTACTAACGTAGAAATCATCGGGAGCTACGCCAGCTTGGATCACAGGCTCAAGTTTGGCATCTCGCTCATCTTGGGGTAAATTTACTGCGCCTAAATCAATCAACCGGGAGATGATTTCTTCCATCACTTCATGAGATGGTGCTGACACCTTTACCTCGGCTGCTGAGGTACTTTGCCGCTGTTCTCCCAAGTTGAAATTCAGGACTTGGAAGCTTCCGCCAGCGTCCACAATTAGATCCAGGGCGCGGTTAATCAAACCAGCATCCAGCAAGTGTCCTTCCATGCGAATGACGCGGCTTTCTACCGAGACATTGGCATGAACTTCATCCCTAACTGGTTCCGTCACCCGCAAGGTGAGGCATTTAGCCGCGCCACCAGCTTTGAGAAATTCGGTAAGCGGCGTTTCCATCACTTGGAAACCTACATCTCCAAGGCGTGCTTTCAAAGCATCACTGGCCTTGTTCATAATGATAATGCCGTCTACATTCACAGCATTACAAGCGAAGTTGACTGCATCAGCTTCTTCAATTGCGATGCGCTTTTCTGGTGCGACTCGCATTTCAATTAAGCGGTTGGAGTAGGAATCAAAAGCGCCTGGATAGTAGAGCAAATAGCCGTTTGCTAAGGGACAAAAGCAGGTATCTAGGTGATAGAAACGTTCATCTATTAGTCGCAGAGATAGCACTTCAATATCCAGCCATTTGGCTAGATAGGGGTGAGAATCTAATTCTGAGCGGAAACCGTATCCCGCCCATAGCCAGCGTCCTTCCCGATCCAATAGTGCGTCACCTGCTCCCTCAAAAGGCAGATCTTTGGGAAGTTCATGTACTGTGTAATTATTTGCCTCAAACCATTGTTTAAAGTAAGGTTCTTCTCCCTGACGTTCTTTGTGTAAAAAGCGACTGAGGACGACGTTCTTTCCTAGTACCAAGCCAGCATTAGCGGTAAAAACTAAATCAGGCAAACCTTTCTGGGCTGTTACTAAGTCTACAATGGCGTGTTGCTTGAGGATGTAGTGTAGTCCTTGCCACTGTTCGACGGCGCGATCGCGCGATGACTTGTGAATATTCCCTTCCATCCAAGGATTAATCACATAGTCCACATCATAGTGGTCAGGAGGACACATTAAAAAGCGAATCAGGGAAGTCATAAAAATTTTACGAGCGTTTAGATGCTACAAGGTTGTTTTGAATACAGATTTTTGTTTTTCCAATTTGTAAAATCTGCTACTAAACCTCTACCTCTTGATAGTTGAAGGCTTTACAAAGGCTTTGTTCTTAATTCTATTACTGTTAAGAGACAAACTGAAGGGAACAAATAAACTAGCTGGCGAAATGGCAAGAGGGGTAACAGGCATAGGTCTGAAAGTACAATTTCGTGTTATTCTAATGCCGTTTAGTTTTCATAACTCAGATAGCAAAGCTAACAATAACGATTGAAGATAACCCTGATCCAGAGGAGATTCATCCTGTTATCAGCCAACTTGTAGAATATCCTGTAAAAATTCCGGCGTTCCATAAATGCGGGATAAATTGTTTCTCATGCTGTGGCTGGACGGGGGAAAATGGCTAAGAATCATATAGAACTTAGAAAAAAGAGATACTTCAAGCTCAGTTCACAAATCGCTCAGTTAGACAATGCACAATTGCGTTCTGTGTTTGACAATAGTGAGTCGAATGAGTCGAGCACGGGTTGGGGGCTAAATCATGCCATAATTCTTGGACAATCTAAGGTCTTTGTAAAACGTGTTCCGGTTACAAATATCGAATTTGACAACCCGTTCTCTACCAGAAACCTTTATAACCTGCCGACTTACTGTAACTATGGCTTCGGTTCCACAGGTTTTGGGGTCTTCCGTGAACTCGTGACCCATATTAAGACAACCAACTGGGTATTAGAGGGGGCGATCGCCACTTTCCCACTGATGTACCATTATCGGATTATTCCGTTCTTTGGGCAGCGTGCGAATGTGGATAGGTCGCGTCTAAAAGATTATGTAGAGTACTGGGGTAATAGTGCGAACGCCGGGAATTATGTGTTAGATAGAGCGATCGCCTTGTTCAAAGCTATGCACTCATCGATTGAGAGGTCAGCAAACCAGACATACCCAAAACTTTCTTTGACCAAGCAGACGCGACATCTGCAATATTTGCCGTTTCTGTTGAGTTGCCCCAAATATTGACCCAGTTCCGTTTCCAATCTTGCAGTAAGCCTTGAAGTTGATCTAATTCACTGTTAATTTGGCTTTCACCTTGTATTAAAGACAAATATAACAAGCCCTCTTCTAATAACACTGGAACCACTTCCCGGTTAGCGCTATTGTGTAACCAGGATTTAAGGCGTGCCAAACTAGATGCCAATTCTCCCAACTGTTGTGCATGGGGTATCTGTGAAAAATTAGCTTCAATTGTACTCCAGTTGGGCATTACAATCCTCCTAGCAATTGCTTGGTAATCTGGCTAACTCGCTCTCGAATTTGGGGAGATTGTATTATCATACTACGGTTATTTTCACTGGGGCGGATGTTGATAATTTTAATTTTTTCGTCAATATCCTTATCCAGTAAGGGTTTCATAAATAACGTGTGTTCGCCCTGGGTCAAATAATTCGTCGCTCTACAGCAGTAAGCAATTGTTCCATAGCTGTGTTTTTTATGTTGTAGGCGTTTGCATCAGGCACAAGAGACTCTTGGTAACGACAAATAAAACACATCTTATCCTTGAGTGTTGCTACACCTATTAAAAGTGGTAGAGATTTTGACCCCGTAGCCATCAAATAAAGTTCCTGTAGCTGTATTTTTCCAAACTGCTGTTTAATATTTAAATTTCCCAAATTAGTAATTGTAATATCTATTATCTCCCCTAGCTTTCTGAAATCTGAAGTTTCTCCACCTTTGTTAGAGTTGCTAGATAATAAGGCTCTTGCTTTTAGTACATCGTCAAATAATTTTCCGTCTGCTACCACTTGATTGAGCTTATATTTAACTTCACGTGCTAAGTCCCAAAAATCGGTCTTCTGGCTTAATCGATGAGCGGTGGCTGGTCGAGCAATGTACTCACCTAGATTTTCGTTGACGGGTATTGTCAAATAATTGCGGATATTTACTGGTGTTTGACACCTAAGAATAATTTCAGTAGAGGATTTGACTTCAGCAGCAATCGCTAAAAGAAATGCAGCACACAAAGCCCCGTGAACAGAGGTTTGTTCTACTCGACAACGAGCTACAACTTTAGTAGTTTCCACTGAAGATAACGTCCAATGAAACTGGCGAATTGCTAAGGAAGGTGAAATATTTTTTGACTGCTTATTTAGATAAGTTTTTGTTAAAATAGATTTGGTATCTCTGGACTCATTTAGGTTTTCAAAAACTACATCTTTTGTAATATCAGGGATAATTTCATCAACAGGAGGCAAGTCTGGTAAAAGCTCACGAGGGTTGTCTGGTTCACCAATAAATTGCAAGATATCTCGGATCAGATAAGCTCCTGATAGACCATCACCAATGCAATGATGAAAAGTAATTATTAGGTTAGAAATATCAGATGAGTACAGCAACAATACGCGCAGCAGGGGTTCTTTACTCCAATTCAAAGGGTGACGTAATTCTTCTACCATCTCCCGACACCAATGTTCTTCTCCTTGTCGCTCAATTACTCGTAGTGGAATAGGCGGAACATTTTCTAAAGAAAATTGTGGCTGATTTTGACTGTTAGTGACTATTTTTACTCTTAACCGAGAATGCCTCAGTTGTAGCCAAGCCAGAGCTTCAGTTAATAAATCAATGGTAAATAAGCCTTTAATAGTCACTGACAAGGTAACATTTTCCGGGCTGTTGTTGTATGATAACCACATCAACTGTTCTGATGCTGTAAGAATGCGATTCATGGCAATTACAAGGATTGTAGTGTCTTATCTATCGCTCTTTTGTAACTTTCAAAAAACAATAATCGAAGCAAGATTCTGAAACTTTGATGTAGTCGAATTTTGAGCCTTTATTTTCTAACAGTAACTGAAGTTTGTAGCCAAAACATGGAGATGCAGTCTCTGAAAGGCTTTCATCGATTGGGTTCTACCAAAGTGACAAAAAAAAAAGAGGGCTATAAATGTCTTAGTGTGCAACACCCCTCAAACGTAGGCTAATCAATCCTACTAGAGTTGTTGACCGACTTTGCTACCACCTTCGGTTACGCTTAACTCCCCATTAACCCCGTGTTGGTTAATTTGATGGCTGGTTTAGCTGCTTATACCTATTTGCCTAAAAAACCTTCGATTGATATTTACCCAAAAGACTTATCTGTACTACCTCCTGCCATTTTTTAGTTCCGTCGAACTCACGTCAAGCTTAAATAGAAATTATTTAAAGTCAATGAATGGCCATAGAACTATGCCCATAACAAACATCAAAAAAAGCGCAATAAAAACAATTAAAGGATTAGGTAACAATCTTCCTATCCACATCCAAACTACTCCACCAAGGAATGGAAAAGCTAAACTACAGATCATGCCTATTATATTTGTGACACGTCGTCCAATCGGATTCGGAAAAGTTTTTGGAGCAGATTTATAGTTATCTTGCCCACGGCGTAAGGTACGCTCATCATCACGAATTGCTCGATGAGCAGCAATCACACCCAGTAATGTAGCAAAAGATGATCCAACACCCACTGCAACCATCGCCTGACGTAGTGTTGTTAATGTCGAAATAAACGACATTTTATCGGAGCTTGAAACAGATAATGAAGTGGCTTCAGCACTAAGGGAAAAGCCGTAGGCAGTAAATAATAGCCCCTGTAAAGTAATCATCCACATTATTCTTTGATTGACAAGGTTGTCTTCGTGTTCAATCTTGGCTCGAATGCGATCGTAAAGACGTTCAACTTCCTCTTTTATCCAATTCTCAGCCATTTTTTAACTCATATGCTTGACTCTAACGTTAATAAACCTACAAAAGTAAAAATGGCGATTTCGGAAAAATGCTATTGAAGAAGTAATTTCTGGCGTTGCTGAATCACAGTATGAATTATGCAATAAGTCTATTATCTACTTGGGCACAATGCGCGATCGCTTTTTGTCACCTTTGGATTTGTCTGCAAATATTCTTGTAATAAATTACAACCTCGTGCTAGTAAATTCTCTAGCCTGAGATCTGCCAAATTCTGGAAAATCACCGTACCTTTACCACTACCGACAGCCAGAGTCTTGCCATCATGGCTAAAACTGACACTGGTTAACTCACCTTTATCACCTTTCAAAACAATTAGTAACGTCCCTTCGCGGTTCCAAAGCTTCACTTTGTCATCACTGCTGGCTACCAAAGTCTTCCCATCGGGGCTGAAACTGACACTGATAAGACTATCACCATCTCCCGCGAGATTGTTGAGCAACTGACCGTCCCGACTCCAAAGTTTCACCATGCTATCAGTACTAACTGAAGCAATAGTTTGACTATCAGGCGACCATGCTACCCCATTAACCCGACGGCTATGACCAGTTAAGGTATATAGAAGTTTCCCTTCCCGATTCCAAAGCTTGACTGTTTTGTCATCGCTGGCTGATGCTAGTAATTTACCATCAGGGCTGAAGCTTACCCAATTCACTGCATCTTTATGACCTTGCAAAGTATTGAGCAATTTACCATCTCGACTCCAGAGCTTTACCGTTGTATCTTTACTCGCTGAGGCGATAGTTTGACCATCAGCTGACCATGCTACACCCAAGACCGCATCATTATGACCTTTGAGGGTGTTGAGCAGTTTACCGTTTTGGCTCCAAAGCTTGACTGTTTTATCTTTACTAGCCGAAGCGGCGATCGCCTGTTTATTGGGGCTAAAACTAACACCCCAAACTTCACCTTGATGATCCTTTAAGGTGTTGAGCAGTTTACCATCACGGCTCCAAAGCTTCACCGTTTTATCTCGACTAGCTGCGGCTAAGATGCGATCGTCAGGACTAAAACTAATGCTAGTTACCCAAGCATTATTATCGGCTCTTGGTCGGAGCAACACATCGTCCCAACGCCAGAGTTTAATAGTTTTGTCTCGACTAGCAGAAGCCAGAGTGTGACCATCCTGGCTCAAGCTAACACTATTGACCCAATTGTTATGTCCCCGCAGGGTTCCCAGTAGCACACCCTCAGAACTCCAAAGTTTGAGCGTCTCGTCGGTACTTGCTGAAGCAATGGTGTTACCATCGCGGCTAAAAGCTACACTGGTGACGCCAGCACTGTGTCCCGACAAAGTTCTTAGTAGCTTACCTTTGAAACTCCATAGTTTGATAGTCTGATCCAAACTAGCGGAAGCGATTATTTTACCATCAGGCGACCAAGCCACGCTTTTAACCGCGTCATCATGCCCTTGTAAGGTTGTGAGCAATTTACCATCTCGGCTCCACAGTTGCACAGTTTTGTCGGTACTCGCTGAAGCAATGGTTTGACCATCAGGCGACCAGGCTACACCTAAAACTGCATTATTATGTCCCTGTAAAGTTTTGAGCAATTTACCGTCTCGACTCCACAGTTTTACCGTTTTGTCGCTACTTGCCGAAGCAATGATTTGACCATCAGGGCTGAAACTGACACTATTCACTACAGCTTCATGACCTGGTAAAGTGGTGAGTAATTGACCCTCCCGACTCCAAAGTTTCACCGTTTTGTCTTGACTAGCAGAAGCAATGATCTGACCATCAGGGCTGAAACTGACACTATTTACTACAGCCTCATGACCTGACAACGTTTTGACTAAACTGCCATCAAGACGCCAGAGTTTAATTGTAGTATCAGCACTAGCCGAGGCAATCAAAGAGCGATCAAGGCTGAATGTCGCGTTGTTCACCCCAGACAAATGTCCCTCCAGGCGGTTATATTCTCTCACCGCATAAACTGACTGGTATAAAGCCGTCTGTACCTGCTCTCTTGTATGGGAATCTACCCAAACCGTATGTTGCAGTTTTCTCCCTGCTCTTAAACCTTCCTTTAAGGCATCGATACCTTTTTGTGACGCAAACAGGGCTTCGCTAGATGCACTGAGGGTTTTAATCTCGCTATCTACTGCTGTAACTATAGAGACACTTAATCCCAGTATGGCTAGAACGGAAGCAGTGAGAGCGATTTTTAAAGAACGATTTAATTTAACTTCACTGAGCCTTTGTTTTTCTTGACTTTCTGCTAGTTGAGTTGTTAATTCTTTTTCTTTTAATTCAGCTCGCAATTGTTCAATTTCTAACTGGCTCAATTCTTCTCGCTTGCGTAGCTCACGTAATTCTGTGAATAAATCTAATCCCTGTTGGGGGTGAGTGTCTACCAGTTTAGCTTGCTGCTTTTTTTGTCTGAGTTCACTTTTGAGTCTCTCAATCTCAGATTGACTTTGTTCGACTTTATAACGTAGCTGGTTAAGTTGTACTTGTAAGCTCGATTCTTGTTGTTGCAGATAGCGAATCAAGTCTACTAAATAATCATGAATCAGTTGATAACGTTCAGGAACATCGGGAAAGAGAACCACTAATCCAGAGCGCACTAAAATATCTAATACCAACTCTAATTTAGCTGCATCTTCTAAGTCTGACAGTTGTGCTGCTAACTCAGCACGAGTTTTAAAAGGTCGTTGATTGCTTTCATCTGTTAATAAGTACAAAACTAGTAAAGCGGCTCTTTCATTTTCTGGGCCGCAATCTCTAATGAGTTCTTTGATATATCGCTCGATGAGTTTGTTGGGTCTATATGGCTGATATTCTTCTAGCTTGGTAATTCGCTCATCTTGGATTTGCGCTCCGACAACCTGCAATTCAATGGGGCGGACTTCTCCAAATTCTGTAGATAAATCCTCAACTAAAGCATCAATTAAAGCAGGCTCTAAATTAAACTGAGAACGTTCTGTTAATTTGCGGATAATTGCTTTAGCATATTCTGGTGAAAAATTATTTAGCTGATAACGGATATGTTTATCGAGAATATTATTGTTAATTGCTTCCAGTGCCGAGAGATGTTTAAACTCTAATAAGCGATGCAAATAATCTTCTCGTAAAGAGAGAATAACTTTGACAAAGGGGATCTTGAGGCAGTAGCTAATAAATTTATCAAATTCTTGTTTTTGATGGCGATCGCTATAACCAAAGAAAAATTCTTCAAACTGGTCAAAAATTAAAACTGTGATCAGATGGTCATCAGCGTTTTCGCGTAATTGTTGCAAAATCCCGGCGATCGCAGTATGTGTAGTTGAGTCTGGTAAAGCTTCCGATTCAATGGCTGCTTTTCCCTTGATATGAGACATCACCTCACTTAAAGATTTCCCTAATTCCTGTATCCAATCGGTATAAACTTGTAATACCACAGGTACGGCTATTTGATCGCCAATCGCGCGATTTTGTAGTGCTGGAACTAAGCCCGCAGTCACAGTAGAACTCTTACCTACTCCTGACTGACCGTGAATCACTGTTAGCTTTTGATCAGCGCGGCTAATTCTGCCAATTAAGTTATTAATATCTCGCTCGCGCCCAGAAGCAGCAATTTCTAAAGCAACGCTACTATTCCCAGAAGGTGACATCAATGCTGGATTTGTCGCCTGTCTTTGAGGTTGCAGGCGACCTGCGCCAATAAAAGCTCGAAAACCATACTGCTGCTCAACAGAACGTCGTTTTTGTCGAATGCAATAGGCTTCCAGATAGCGGCCTTCTTCAAAATAAAGCGATCGCAACCTCCGCAATAGTCGAATATAACGATGGGCATCGTATTGAGGTGCGCTACTTTCTAAAGCCTCTGGGAGTTCTTTTGTCGCCTTTTCCAGATATTCACCAGCGACTTCTTGCTCACCTAGATTTCGTTGGGCTTTCGCCAAAACTAAATAATAAATTTGTCCCAAAAGCAATGGAAATAAGCATTTATAAGGATCGTTGTGGTTTTGTGCTTCGGCTAATTTCAATAGCGATACATGTGCCAATATACTCGCCTGTCCCCACCGAGAATGCTGTACAGCCACCTGAGCGAGCAAACCGTAGTCACAAGCAAGTTGGATTTGACTACCATAGGTTTGATGCAACTCCAAAGACTTTTGAGCAACAATCTGTAATTCTTCCCACTCTTGCAGATGTTGTAAAACTTCAGCGAGTTGACCAATAAACTGAGCGACTATATCTGGACGTCCAGCCACCTGCAAAACATCTAAGCATTGCTGAAAATAAGATTTAGCAACAGACCAATGGCGGCGATTTTCTGTCTGATTTTGTTCCGCTAAGCGACAATAACATAGCCCAATATAAAACAGTAACACTCCCTGTCGCAGCAGATAAGGCGACGGTGGAATAGGAGGATAGGAGGATTGAAAAAACTCCCCTTCCCCCCCTCTCGCCTTCTGGCCCTCTTCCTGTTGCCAAAACTGCAAGCTTTGCTGAAAATGGCTTAAAGCTGTATCGATTCGGTCACTAACATAATCATCTAGACCGAAAACAAATTCCAAACTAGCGTGTAATTCTGGCTCTAAGCCAATACCACGATTTTGCAAATCTCTAATGGCAAAGTGGAGTTCATAGCTATGTTCCCAAGCTTGCTCTAAAGTAGAGTAATGGGCTGAAACTTGAGGTTCTTGCTCTTGTGTAGTATCGCTGTGCAAAACTGTGGCGAACAAAAAGTCAGTTTCCTGTTTCAGAAATTGCAGCAACTCCGAGGTAGTCATTTCAAACCGAATCGGTGTAGCCGCCCAACTCGCAAAATCTGGTGCTAAACGTACCACCTTCTGCAATACTTCTTCATTTACCCATAAAATCATCGGAAATGGGTGACGTTTGCGAAATTCATCGCGAATATGATTGATTGACCTAAGTAAGTCATCAATTCCATCCACTGAATCTAAACCATAAACCATCATTGCTGATGGCTGTTGCTCTGTAAGCTGTAAATGGATAGTTGTGTAAAGACTTCTGACATTGTGGGGCAAAACTACCTTTTGAATCTGGTACGCTCCCAAAGAAAGTTCTTCAAGTCGTTGCAACATGCGCTCTTGCAAGACTCTATAGTTACAGCACACCAAAACTACGGAGAATTGACCGCTAGAAAGAGCCACAGCCCTTCCCAAACTCCGCAAAGCACGCTCATTAGTTGCTTTTACATCTGCTTGTGGGTGTCGTTCAACCATAATTTAAATTTTTGCGTCTCTGCTATGACTGGGTTGACGGCAAACCAAGCGCCTCGATGGTCACGGTATTCAAATATAAACAAACTCCGCAATAAGGTGTGATATGCTATGTCACCACCGACCCTTTGCTGTTGCACCACCTGAAAGATTAATTCCCATTCATGGGGATCAATGGCGTTGCTTCGGTAATCTCGCTGCCTTTGGATCACCAGTTCGATACAGTCCCGCTCAAAGGGTGGATCTTGTTCTCGCAGACAGTCAAACAGTAATCCCAGTAAGTCGCGCACATGACCACCGCTAATTAGGCACAACCGATCTAAGCTTTCTAGACTATCAAACAGCTCTGTAATTAAGCCTAACCGATCGCTAGGTAGAATGTCTGGGAAGGCTCTAGCTAACACCATTTGTCGCATCATTGCTAGTCCTTGGGGGAAAATCTCCCCAGAGCGTAAACGTACTGGGATCATTGGCAATACTTTAGGTGCTACGCCACCACCTAAGCGATGTTGGAGTTCAGCACTATCGTTAGAGAAAGTCAGGGCTAGGGGAATAGTGTAGACTACATGACAATGCAGTTTACGTAACTGCTCACCCCGCTCAATAAATAAGTATTCTGGCAGCGATCGCCCAGATGGTAAAGGTCGAATTGCTACTCGATCTAGGTTATCAACAATTACCACCAATCCTTGTTTGCCTAAAGCTTTCAATTGTTTGTTGGCATGTTCTAGTAGTTCTTGATTAATTGAGTGCAAAATATTTGCCGTTCGCGGTTCTAGGTAGTCTCTTAACCGCCTTCGTAACTGTGGGCTTTCTTTAGTTTTAGCCGTAATTTTGGCAATCCCAACAGATAACTCTGCTTCTAATCCAAGTTCAATTGGCGCTTGCAGAAAATCAATAATTTCAGCAAACAACTTAGTAAAATATTTCGGCTTTAGCCCAATTTTCATCGCTTCCAGGCTTTCACTTACCTGACCGGCGATCGCTAATAAAATATCAGTCACATCCACATCCGCCATTTCAAGGACATGGGTAGACTCAAAGTAAACTACATGAAATTTTTGCTCCTCTAACTCGGCTTTGAGTCGCAACAATTCTGTTGATTTTCCACAGCCAAGATGCCCTGTAAATAGCTGACAGGTAGGAACATCCGGCGATATCCGAGTAATTGTGCGCTGCAAAGCTTCAATGATTTTGCCACCTCGCACCGCAGCAAAATCGATATAGTATCGGCGATCGCGCAGATTTCCCATCATTAGCGGTCTGCTCGGATTGCAAGCCTGATAAAATCTTTCTAAATCTAGGAGCATAACTAATCGACTTCACTCAGGAAACGGTGGAGATTATAAAATCTGCTAACTATATTTACTTTTGGGAATTTATGCTTTACTGTAAAACATCTCACTCCAATTACAAACTAAAATAACAGCATTTCGGATGGTTTCGCATATCTGTGTACCATTCGATAATGCTTTCATTTATTAAAAAATAAGTACAAATACTGCTAATAAGACGAACTAAAAACCGCTTATAGAAAAAATATATTTCTCTGAATTGTAAAAATATCCAGCCCAAAAAAAGGTACTGTTGAGTACAATTTGAATGTGTCCCTGAAGATTAAATTATTTTCCGTGCTCAGAATCAAAACCTCAGCCCATCATCACTTTCAGCTATAAATATAGGCATACAACTAAACGCGATCGCATCTCCTAATACACTAACCAAAAAACTATTTGTAGCTTCGAGGAATTTCTGAATTACTATTGTGGTATTTTAGTTGACCAAAAAATGCTAGCTCCAGCTTTTTGATCAGGCGATCGCGTGCTTAATGATAATTAATAAAAATTCGGCTCTTTATTCTCTTGAATTGCTCTTTCACGGATGAGTAATTTATTCTAAGTAGATAAAATTATCTAAAAATAAAATATACTATAGTAATCCGATTTGATTCGTGAACTGACTCGTAGAGACAGGGAATGGGCAATAGGGAACAGGAAAGAAGGGAGTTAAAGGTGTACGCAGTTTTTTCAAAAATCAAATAGGAATCCTCTAGTAAGTGAAAAGATCAAATTCACCAAACTAGCCTAAAAAAAGTACTATTTACTCATAACTGAAAATTATTTCCCATCAATCTTTGCAGATGCCTGCGCGAAGACAATCTTCCGTTTGGTCATCTCTAGCTGATATTTGCCACGGTACTATGTGCAACTTAGCATTTGTGCTAACAGCAATTAGAGCAGTTGTTATCGGAACCTTGTAGTTGAATATTGGCACGTCAGTACTAGCAAAGCTAGAACAGACATTGTATAAATAAACAGGCAATGCCATCAATCCAATATAAATTGTCCTATTCATACAAAACCTCAGATCACAATTTCCGATTGCGCCATAGCAAACACCACCTTAGATGAACCGGAGTTTAAAAACTGAGCATTGTATGTTAAAGATTTTGTATCAATTTACTAAATGCTGCTTTATTTATTAAAAATAGACGTAATTTGCAAATTATCGGTTCCACCCTATTTAGAGGGCAGGTATTGGCTAAAAGATAGCTTCCTACTTAACTTATACAGATGCAACGCCAAAAAACCGGACAAAAATCCTCAAGCAGCCAAAAACATATTTTGGTAGCTGCTGCCCCGGATAAAATAGTTAACAAATGTTGCCTACTAGCTGACTCATGACGCCTTCACAAGATGTAGATACTGTAACCACTCCCGATATCGACCAAGAAGGATCTGGGAACTCAGAAACTGATCCTCTTGATGATTTACCAGGTGAAGTCGAAATGTCTCTTTTCGACCACCTAGAAGAATTGCGACAGCGGATTTTTTATTCGCTGATTGTTGTAGCAGTGGGTATTATTGGCTGTTTCTTTGCCGTCAAGCCGATTGTCCAGCTACTGGAAGTCCCAGCCCAAGGAGTAAAATTTCTTCAGCTTGCTCCTGGAGAATATTTTTTTGTCTCCTTCAAAGTTGCAGCTTACACAGGTTTGGTACTTTCTAGTCCCTATATTCTTTACCAAATTATCCAGTTTGTCCTCCCAGGATTGACTCGCCGCGAACGCCGCTTGCTGGGGCCTGTGGTTTTGGGGTCGAGTGTGCTGTTTGCAGCGGGGTTAGTGTTTGCTTATTTACTTCTGATCCCAGCAGCTTTAAAATTCTTTATTAGCTATGGAGCAGATGTAGTAGAACAACTGTGGTCAATTGAGAAATATTTTGAATTTGTGCTGCTGCTGTTATTTAGTACTGGCTTAGCATTCCAAATTCCTATTATCCAACTCTTGCTCGGTAATTTGGGAATTGTCTCTTCTGAAAAAATGCTTGCTGGTTGGCGTTACGTGATTATGGGAGCAGTAGTTTTAGGAGCCATCCTTACACCTTCGACTGACCCCCTTACCCAAAGTCTTCTAGCAGGAGCAGTACTTGGGCTTTACTTTGGTGGTGTTGGGTTGGTTAAGCTCACAGGCAAATGACAGGCGCTACCCTGCGAGCAGCAGGGTGAGCTGTAATTAGTCTGGCGCAAGCGCTTAACATTAAATTAACAAAATTGCTATTTAAAGATATTACTAACAAATCGCAAATACAAGTGTAATAAAATACTATATTTTAAGTAATAAGTCATAATATCCATTCTGAAGAACGTTCGCCCAAATCTAGAGGAATGCTAACAGCTTTGCCGAGTCGGGGGCGATCGCGTGTTTCAATGATAAATGTTTGTACTTGTGTTGTCCCACCCAAGGCGTGAAGATAATTGGCGATGCTATCAAGATGCTCTTGGTACTCTGCTTCACTTAATGGAAAAGAAGCCTGCTCTAAGTATTTCCACATTACTTGCAGAAATATTTTCCCTTGTGTCCGTCGTAACTGGACATCATAAGAATATCCCCACTTATCAAGTAACATTTGGCGTAATTCCTGTCCTGTCATAGCTTTTCTCAATTAGATTTTACATTTAGTTATGATGTTAAGTTCCGTAACTCAAGTATGATAGGGATATAAAGAAATGTAATGCTAACAGAAAAGATGCTAGATATATCTTGGAACAGAGAAGTATGGCATCGTTGTGGGCGTTAGCATTTCGACTTAGACAAGAGTTGCTCAAGTACTAGTACTCCTGTCAAAATGCTTAGCAAAATATATAAAGAGCGCGTAGATTATGGCTCAATTTTCTGAATCAGCAGACGTGCCCGATATGGGGCGTCGTCAATTCATGAATCTGCTCACTTTTGGAACTGTCACTGGAGTGGCTCTGGGTGCATTGTATCCCGTAGTCAAGTACTTTATTCCACCTAGTGCTGGTGGTGTCGGTGGTGGTGCAACAGCGAAAGATGAGTTAGGCAACGATGTCAGCGTCAGTAAATTTCTCGCAAGCCGGAACCCAGGCGATCGCAATCTAGTTCAAGGACTAAAAGGCGACCCCACCTATATTGTGGTGGAAAGCAAAGAAGCGATCGCTGATTACGGCATT
The DNA here is from genome assembly GCF_015206995.1 of aff. Roholtiella sp. LEGE 12411. Lineage (GTDB taxonomy): Bacteria > Cyanobacteriota > Cyanobacteriia > Cyanobacteriales > Nostocaceae > Komarekiella. Next base: position 21,573 of record NZ_JADEXR010000038.1, read on the forward strand.
AATGCTATCTGCACCCACTTAGGTTGTGTTGTCCCTTGGAATGTCGCTGAAAACAAGTTTAAATGTCCTTGTCACGGTTCCCAATACGATGCAACTGGTAAGGTCGTCCGGGGCCCAGCACCACTGTCTTTAGCTTTGGCCCATACCAATGTAAACGACGACAAAATCGTCTTGACACCTTGGACTGAAACCGACTTCCGCACCGGTGAAGAACCTTGGTGGAGTTAATCAGTGCTGAGTGTTGAGTTATTAGTTTAAAGTCCAGAGTCAAAAGTCAAAAGTCAAAAGTATTGACCCTTGACCCTTGACCCTTGACTGATGACTAATGACTAATGACCAATGACCAATGACTAATTCAATCGTTGTCCTTATAGAGATGAGAAATGTTTTTCTAACAGCGAGGTTAACTCGCAGTGCTAGAGCGATTGTCAAAACATTGCTCATAGCGATCGCTACCGTGACATTTTACTTCACCAGCGATTTAGCCCTTCCCCAAGCTGCTGCTGCCTATCCTTTTTGGGCACAGCAAACCTACCCCGAAACCCCCCGCGAGCCAACTGGGCGGATTGTTTGCGCCAATTGCCACCTAGCGGCTAAGCCGACAGAAGTGGAAGTGCCTCAATCGGTACTACCTGACACTGTTTTTAAAGCTGTGGTGAAAATTCCTTACGATACCAGCTTGCAGCAGGTTGGTGCTGATGGTTCTAAAGCTGGCCTGAATGTTGGTGCTGTACTGATGCTACCCGAAGGCTTTAAGATTGCTCCTGAAGACCGTATTTCTGAGGAACTTAAAGAAGAAGTCGGCGACACTTACTTCCAACCCTACAGCGAAGAGAAAGATAACGTTGTTATCGTTGGCCCCTTACCCGGTGAACAGTATCAGGAAATTGTCTTCCCAATTCTTTCTCCTAACCCCGCAACCGATAAAAACATCCACTTCGGTAAATATTCGGTTCACGTAGGTGGTAATCGAGGACGCGGACAAGTTTACCCCACTGGCGAAAAGAGCAACAACACGGTTTATAACGCTTCCGCTACTGGCACAATTAGCAAAATTGCCAAAGAAGAAGATGGAGACGGTAACGTCAAATATGTTGTAAGCATTCAAAGCGAATCTGGTGAAGTTGTCACGGAGACGATTCCTCTAGGCCCAGAACTGATTGTTTCCGAAGGACAAGCAGTCAAGTCTGGTGATGCTTTAACCAGCAACCCGAACGTTGGTGGATTCGGTCAAATAGATGCAGAAATCGTACTGCAAGATTCCTCTAGAGTCCAATGGATGATTGCGTTCATCGCTCTTGTGATGTTGGCTCAAGTTATGCTAGTGCTCAAGAAGAAGCAGGTTGAAAAAGTTCAAGCTGCTGAGATGAATTTCTAAATTCTCTGCTAAATCATTACTTACGAGACAGGCATTTTGCCTGTCTTTTTTAATGTTAGTTACACGAAGCCTGAAAATTTGGGGCTTAACTGTTAGTAAACTTTGAGCGTAAATGTTTTAAGATCACTAGGGCTTACGCACTGTACAAATAAAACATTATGTGTACCAACGGGATTTGGTCGTTCCAGACTTTTGACAATTACCACCACATGGATAGCGATCGCTAAAAGACAATTGAAAAATCACGTTTTCACGCCTGAAACCCATACCTCATATCTAGTATTTACTGTCAATGCGTAAGTCCTAATCACAAACAAAATAGACCTTTTTCAAAAATAATTTATGGAATAATAAGTGTATCCACACAGTGATTTAGTAGCAATATATACAAAAACATAACCTCCAGCTTGAAGAGATACCAAGCCAAAAAAAGATTGTCGAAAAACGTCGCCTTCCCGGTAAACTCAAGGTGTTTGCTTCTTGGTATGTGATCTGGAACACTATACATCAGATAACTTTGGATCTGTTTCTCGCCATTGTGATTTGCAATATTCTCACTGTATGTACTAGCAACAATCTACCGCTACTTCGGAGTGGCACAATATTGCTTGCTGTTTGTACGTCAATCGCTCATATACTTACATAATGCGAGTTAGAAGAGTCTGGTAATGAAAACATCCTCTTAGGTCACACACCGCCAACATAGCTAAACAGGAAGCAGACACCAAATAATTAACAAAGAAACTGCCGAGTATTATGTATGTGACTTCTAAACTATGGCAACTCTACAGAGGTAGGTTTAGCGATATGTGGCAAACCCCAACCTAATTTTTCTCGCAAAATTCGGAAAAACTCTGGTGGTTGTAGACGAATAAATCGGGCAATATATTGCGATCGCTCTAGATACACCCGATCCTCTGGTAAGATATAGCACCCACCATTACCATCAACCACCATCACCAGCCGAGGAATATTTACTGGGTAGATATTCACTGGTTCAGTGTCTGGAAAAACTAATGCCCTCGAAGCTAAAGAATGGGGACATATAGGTACTAGCTGCAAAACAGGTACACCAGGGGACACTACTGGCCCACCTGCACTCAACGAATAAGCTGTAGAACCAGTTGGCGTAGAAACAATTACACCATCCGCTGCAATATCTACTGGCGCATGACGCCCTATGGCAATTTCAAAATGGCACATAGAGGTCAAAGGTTCTCGATGCAGCACCATTTCATTCAAGCAGAGGGCTTCCCACAGCACCGAATCTCCCCGAAATACTTTGACGGTGAGCATCGCTCGTTCTTCAATTTCATACTTACCAGTTATCGCCTGTTCTATTGCTTGAGGCAATTGATTCAGGTAAGCCTCTGTCAAAAACCCCATGTGGCCAGTATTCACTGTTAATAGTGGAATACCACAGGGGGCGACCTGACGAGACGCTGCTAAAACAGTGCCATCCCCCCCTAACACTACCGCAAACTTCATGTCTGAGTCAAAACCAGGGGGCGTCAGACCGTTAATTGGGGTGTGGCGTACAGGACTCTCTGGGTTAGAGTAGCCCAGTATTCCACCGATGCTCGTAGTGATACACACATTCCAACCGGCAGCGGTTAGCTTGTCTTTGAGTTCGATAGCGACACGACCCGCTATCGGTTTAACGTCATTGTAGATAATGCCTGCTTTCGGCACATTCAAATATCCAATTTTAGGCGATGCTTTGTCTTATGTAATCCTTACACATTTTTGACACTGTAGTCATTAGTCAAAGATGTATTCACTATGATGACTGCTTAAAGGGCGTCTTTTTAGATTTCTGTTTTTTGGTTTTATTTTTCTCATAGTCTAATTCTTTAAGTTTTTTCATAATTCGGCTGAAGTACTCTTGTAGATAGCTTTCTAAAGTTGTGGTTTGTTGTTGCTCTAACCCAAAGACTGTATACACTTGATCCATTGAGGCATTTAACGGTTGACCACTGGCTAATACTTCTGTAAATGCCAGTCTGTCTGACACGTTCCATCCCCACTGAAAGAACCGCATCAGACGCCGCACGGTACGTAGCAAGTTTATTGGCATTCGCGTTACTCTGGCATCTTTTCCAGATAAACGTTCGCACAGACTAATGATTTCCTCTGCACTCCATGCACGAGTTCCTACTACAGGAAAAGCTTGGTTTTCCGTTGCTGGCAGACTTAATGCACGTATAGCAAACTTAGCGACATCCTGAGTGTCCATGTAAGCAACGGGAGAGGAATCACCAGTTACCCAAACTGGTTGTCCTTCCAAAATGGGAATCCCGTATTGACCGATTAAACCTTGCATAAAGCCAGCCAGGCGCAAGATGGTGTAATTTAAGCCAGACTCAGCTAAAAAGAGTTCTGTACACCTTTTAATTTCCATCAATGGCACTTCTGGGTACTTATCAGCATCCAGAACTGAGAAGAAGATAAAACGTTCCACGCCTGCGGCTTTTGCCGCTTGAATCAATGATACTTTGCCGTCCCAGTCCACTTGTTTGATACTCAATGAATCTGTAGGACGAGATGTTGCGGCATCAATGACTGCGGTTACACCTTCTAATGCTCCTGCTAGAGTTTGAGGGTAAGACAAATCGCCCGGTACGAGTTCCGCGCCCCACTCTTTGAGAAATGCGGCTTTTCTGGCACTCCTGACAAGACAGCGTACCTTATACCCCTCATCGAGCGCACGACGAGCTACTTGTCTTCCCAAGGTGCCAGTGGCACCGACAATTAATAATGTCATGAGGATTGTTATAAATCTTAATGTTTTATGAAAAGAATCTTATCAGAATAGCCTAGGTAAACAAAAGTTTACATTATTTTTAAGAAAATTAATTAATATACCGAAAAAAGCATTGTCCGGTTGCCGGACAAGCTATTTTTCTAGACAGAGAGAATCCTCTGGCCTCACAAAAGTAGATGATTGCAAGGATTATTCTTCCGATCCTTGAATTTTAAGTAATAACGCGCCTAGACCCCAGCCCACGAAGATTAAACCGAAGGACAACAAAGCCGCATTCCAAATTTCGCCGCCCATTGATGTGATTCTCCTTTGCAAATTGGTTTGTGTAAACATTAGGTCTACCAGAAGCTTTTCAATAGTTGCTGTAGGATTAGACCTGTGTAAATAATTCTAAACTAGTTTAGCAGGTAATCCCTACTGGTTTGATAGGCAATCCCTACTCTACGGGAAGAGGGAGTCGGAGAGATAGGGAATAAATAGTAATCCGATTTGATTCGTGAACTGACTCGTAGAGATAGGGAATGGGGGATAGGAAAAAAGGGAGTTAGAGGTGTACGCAGTTTTTTCAAAAATCAAATAGGAATCTTATATGTATCAAATTAATCAATCTAGTCTAGTAAAGTTTCCTCAAGAGAACCGTCCGCGCTTGGTGCTGACGCTGGGCGATCCGGCGGGGATAGGCCCAGAAGTGATTTTGAAAGCTCTAGCAAAGCCGGAAATAAGTAAAAAATGTGATGTAAAGGTTGTGGGTAGTTGGGATTTGCTGAGACAGACTTATGACAAACTCAACTTAACTGAGAATTTAGCACCTTTGGCAAATCCAGCCCAATTGTCAGTTATTGATGTGCAGTTAGACAGAGAGATTGAAAGTCAAATTCTCTTAGGAACAGGTAATGCAGCAAGCGGTGCAGCTAGCTTTGCTTACATGGAATACGCGATCGCCAAAACACTTGCTGGTGAATTTGATGGAATAGTCACAGGCCCCATAGCTAAATCTGCTTGGAAAGCTGCGGGGTACAATTATCCAGGGCAAACAGAACTTTTGGCACAAAAGTCAGGTGTTGACCATTTTGGGATGTTATTTGTGGCGCGATCGCCCCATACTGGCTGGACACTACGTACCTTACTAGCTACCACACATATTCCCTTACGTCAAGTAGCAGATGTATTGACACCACAATTGCTGACAAAGAAATTAGATTTGCTAGTGGAGTGTTTAGAGAGAGATTTTGGCATAGAACAGGCGAGAATTGCGATCGCAGGATTAAATCCCCACAGTGGCGAACAGGGACAATTAGGACATGAAGAACAAGATTGGCTAATTCCGTGGTTAGAACAAGAGCGGCAAAACAGACCACAGTTAGTGTTAGATGGGCCCATACCACCAGATACGATGTGGGTTAAACCGGGTCAAGCTTGGTACGGAAACTCTGTTATACAAAATTCATCTGATGCCTATTTAGCACTTTACCATGATCAAGGTCTAATTCCGGTAAAGCTGATGGCGTTTGACCGAGCAGTTAATACTTCTATCGGCCTTCCTTTCGTTCGCACCTCACCAGATCACGGAACAGCTTTTGATATTGCGGGTAAGGGAATTGCTGATGCTACGAGTATGAAAGCTGCGATAGAGTTAGCGGTTGAATTAGTTAGTCAAAGGCTATTAGTATGAATTCTAACAATATCGCTCAATTTAAAGCAGTATTATTACGGTTATTTTAACAGTTCGCGGCGAGGAGTCCCCCACCATATCGTTCGCGCAGCGTCTCGTAGAGAAGGTTGATGGCGGGAGTAACGCCGCTCCTCTCCCTGCCTACTGGGAAAACATTCCCAAATAAAATATGTTTGGGGTTAGAGCAAATTCCATAATTTCTCATCTATATACTACCACCCCAATCCCTTTTACGTGAAAGTTTAAGCTTGGGTGTTTTCAGGTGGTTCAAACTTATAACCATAGCCTCGAACAGTTTTAATAAATTCAGGTACGCTAGCATCGACTTCCATCTTCTTGCGAAGCTGACCAATATGCACATCAACCACCCGTCCATCTCCTACGTAGTCGCAACCCCAGATTTTTTGAATTAGCTGTGGGCGACTCCAAGCCTGACCAGGATGGCTTGCCAAAAAATGTAAGATATTAAATTCTAAGGCTGTTAAGGTGAGGGGTTTATCGTTAAGTGTTACCTCCCGACCTTCAGGGTTAATTGCTAACTGCTTGAAGATCAGACGTTGTGTTGGAGAGGGATTGATATAGCGTATACGCCTCAAAAGGGCTTCTACTCTAACTTCTACCTCTGCAAGACTAAATGGTTTAGTTAGAAAATCATCGGCACCTGCGGCCAGAATTTTAATTTTATCAGCCTCGTCAGTCCGGCTAGTCAGTATCATCACTAAAACATTAGTGCGACTCTGCATTTCTTGGCAGAGGCTATAGCCATTGGCATCTGGCAAATTCCAATCCAGAATTACTAGGGCCGGGTTAAATTGCTCAAACAATGAAAGGGCAGTCTTACCGTCTGCTGCGGACTCTATTTGATATTTCCGACTTAGAAAACGATAGACGAGATTTCTGACGCCGAAGTCATCATCGACGATCATAATTTTGGGATTGGGAGTAGTGGCGGGAGACATAACCATAATGCAGCCTACTTTTGATTTGGCGATTTGCTATTGCGGCAGCTTCGCTTTACGTGTTGCTGTTGAGAGTGTATTTACGCCCATCTCAATTGAGTATGAGCTGTGTAGTACTTGTGTACACCTAATTTTCCATGAAGTTTGTGAAAACTTCAGCCATCATAATGCTTACACAATGTATGATTATTGTATAATTTTGGTATATTTTTAGAATTAAGCAGTATAAACTTAACTCTACACACTTAAAAAAAGCTGTAAATAAACTAAATACTTTACTTTACTTTAACTAACGGGTGTGACTTTTAGAAAGAGCCTATGAGAATTTACCCACAACGCATCAATGCGTGGTTAACTTCTTAAGCATATACGATACTACAAGTTTCAGACTGAGACTATGGCAAGCCAAGGACTGAGAGCGTCACCAGAAGGTATTAGAGCAGCAAAAACAGCTTTAATAGACAAGACTTGGAGTCAGCACAAATTAGCAGCAGCTTTAGGCATTACACGCCAACCAGTTTCTAAATTTTTCGCAGGTGAGTCAGTTTCTCGCACTTGTTTTGTGCAAATTTGTCAACAACTAGGATTATCTTGGCAACAAGTTGCAGGCATACCTGAAAATGTAATATCGGAGGCAACTGCTAAAGTACAGTCTAACAAAGTAGATGTGGATGCATTAGTGCGGGAAATTCGCCAAAAACGTCAAGGCAAAATTCAAGACCAGTGCGGTACTTTGCAAATGTTAGATATTGCCCACACAGTGAAATTGACGGACATTTACACTGATATCAATGTTTTAGAGAAAATAAACAGCCAGCAATGGCGAGAGATTTCTGATTTGTTGAAAGACTTCAAATCTGAATCTAACTTTAACCGACTCGGAGGATATAAGCATCAGAAAAGATTAGGAGGATTAGAAGCTGTATTACAGTACTCGAAACTGATGGTGCTAGGCAAACCAGGGTCAGGTAAAACTACATTTTTACAATATCTAGCGATTGAGTGTAACAAAGGTGAGTTTCAGCCAAATCGTATAGTAATTTTTATCAGTATAAAAGAATTTATTGAAGATACTAAAGGTGAGAGTGAATTCAATCTATTTAACTACATTAGCCAAGAATTTATCAGCTGTGGTATTAAAGAAGAAACTACAAACCTTTTTACTCAGGGCAAGCTGCTGATTTTGCTAGATGGATTAGATGAAATTCCATCAAAAAATGCAGATAAAGTTAGAATAGAAATTCGCAGATTTGCTCAGATTTTTTACAGAAATCAGTTTGTTATTAGCTGTCGAGTTGCTGCCCAACAATATAGATTTCCGGGTTTTAGCGAAGTTGAAGTAGCAGACTTTGATTATACTCAAGTTGAAGTTTATGCCAAAAACTGGTTTGTTGCAGTAGCTCGTAAATCTAGGGAAGATGGGGAAGCTTTAGGAAATTTATTTATTAATCAACTCAATCTGCCAGAAAATCAGCATATCCGGGAATTGGCAGTCACACCAATACTACTCCATTTAATCTGTCTAGTATTCCATGTGAAAGAGGAATTTCCATCTAATCCAGCTAAGCTATATGAGCAAGCACTAAATATTTTGTTGGTTAGATGGGATGAAATAAGAGGCATTAAACGCGATCGCATCACTTATAATTTAACTTTGGCAAGCAAGAAAAACCTGCTTTTTCAGCTTGCTGCTATCAACTTTGAGCAAGGAAATTACTTTTTTGAAAAAGAAAAAACACAACAACTGATCGCTGAATTACACGCATCAGGAGACATTAATTTAGAGGTAAGCCAGTTTCAGATAGATAGTGAGGAACTGCTAAAAGCAATTGAGGCACAAGATGGCTTATTAGTAGAAAGGGCACGAGGAATCTACTCATTTTCTCATTTAACATTTCAAGAGTATTTTACTGCTAGAAAAATTGTAGAAGCTTCTCAATTAGAAACTTTGCTTAATCTAGTTAATCATATTACTGAAAAACGCTGGCATGATATATTTTTGCTAACTGTTAATATCTTAGCCAATGCTGATGAAGTGCTACAGTTAATGAAGCAAAAGATTGATTTGCTATTGGCTGGCGATGAAAAATTGCAGTATTTTCTTACCTGGCTACATCAAAAATCTAGTTCTGTCTTTACTCATTACAAAGCAGTAGCTGTCCGTGCCTTTTACCTGGTTTGTGTTGAGCGAAGCTCTCGCCATAGATATCGCGCTTTCGCTCATACTCCTGGTTATAACCTTGAGTACGCCCTTGTTGGTAACATCGCCTTTGACCCTGATCTTGCTCTTGATGAGTTTTTATCTAGTACTGTTGCTTGTATGAACGAGCTAGACTTTGCCTTTGAACATCCCCTCAATGATGCCCTGGCCCTAGATCATGCTCATGCCCTTACCATTGCCTTTGACGAAGCTGTTGACCTTGTTATTGAGCCTGAATTAAAGCAAGTGCTACAAAAACTCAAAAAACAACTGCCATATATAGATAGTGATCAAAATAAATTTAGGGACTGGTGGCAAGCTAAAGGTCAAAGCTGGGGTGAGCAATTAAGAAACGTGCTAATTAAGCATCGCAATATTGGTCACAATTGGCAGTTCAATGAACAGCAAAAAGAATTACTTCAGCAATATTACGATGCCAACAAATTGCTGGTAGATTGCCTAAATAGCGCTTTTTTTGTAAGCTCAGCAGTGCGACAGAAGATTGAGGAGACATTATTGTTAGCGATCGCTGATATTGAAAATGTGAGTATTTCTTGTGGTCAAGGCTGATAATTGACGACACTGATAATTTTTATTTCTGGGGATCAAGTCTTAACTGAACTATATTGAGTGAGTTTTAGAGCTTAAATTTATTCAAGTTGATTGATCCAAAATATTAGATTTTTTGCAATATGTATTGATTATATTTAAAACTCATTAATTAGTAAGAATTATTTAGATAAGTCCGTCTATCTGAAGAGGGAGATTAAGAAGATTCACACCAGAGAAAGAGCAATTAAGTTTGTCTAGTTCGTTAAATTGCTATTACCGTAATTAGCAAACGATAATCATGGATAAAAATTTAGTAGGTGGGATTATTCCTCCACAACCACCCATAGAAGCACAATCTGACGTTCATGCACTAAAATCACGTCTAGAATGGGGCGAACCAGCTTTTACAATATTGGATGTGCGCGATCGCATGACCTATAATGAGGGTCACATCATGGGAGCAATGCCGATGCCCATAGATCAATTAGAAGAACGCGCAGTATCTTCTTTAGATAAAAGCCGTGATATCTATGTTTACGGCGCAAATGAAGAACAAAGTGCCCAAGCAGCACAAATACTTCGCTCTGCTAAGTTTGTACATGTATCTGAACTTAAAGGTGGTCTTGGTGCATGGAAGGCAATCGGTGGCCCAACAGAAGGCATTATTGAATCCAGAACCCCCGCAGGCGCAGATGAATATAATGTGGTATCTCGGATGCAAAATCACTTAGAAAATCAGCCAAAGGGAGGCACTAGCCCGACGCAAGGCATTCAAAAAGCAGCCAGTAACCTTAAAGAAGACATTCAAGAGGGAGCCAGTAACCTTAAAGAAGGCATTCAAGAAGGAGCCAGTAACCTCAAGGAAGGCATTCAAAAAGGAGTTAGTAACGTGAAGGAAGACATTAGTGAGTCTCAGGCAAAAAATAACCCAGAAAATCATTAATAAAAAGGCATAGCTTCTTGTGGCGAAGCCTTACGGTTTTATCCTCCGCACACAGTTAATGATTTGTGTGCCTGGAATCAAGGGGGGTCAGATTTCCCACTTGATTCCTCCTCCTTTATGCCTCCACCTTGCTTATAGTTGTTCAATCTTGAATGTTGACTAGTTTGATTAATTAGAACTTACGCATTGACAAGAAATACCAAATATGAACCAAGTAAGGGCACAGCATGGTCTATTGACCATCGCAGGATAATTAAGAAAAGCCCGAAACAACCTATTTTAGTTAATTCACATTACGATGCATTTGTACAGTGCGTAAGTCTTATTAATGTTCAAATAAATCCTTAAATTGTAATAAATCTAAAGAAATTATCGTCGGTAAAAAACTAAAGCATTCTTGAGCAAGTTGCCAACGTTCTTCTCGTTTAAGCATTTCTATTAGCTTTTGCTGCACATTGAGTAAGTAGCGCACATCATTAGCTGCATAACTTAGTTGAGCTTCAGATAAATTAGTAGCATTACCCCAATCAGAACTTTGAGCACTTTTATCTAGTTCTACTTTTTCTAATTCTTGCACCACATCTTTGAGTCCGTGGCGATTAGTGTAAGTACGGGCTAGTTTACTGGCAATCTTGGTGCAAAAAACAGGCTGAACCTGAATTCCGAGATTGTATCGCAAGGTAGCAAGGTCAAAACGAGCAAAGTGAAACACTTTCTGGATATTAGCTGCTTCCAAGAGCTTTTTTAAATTTGGGGCGTCAGCTTGTCCTTTAGCTATGCGGATTGCAGTTACTTTGCCTTCGGGGTTGCATAGCTGCACAAGACATAAGCGATCGCGCATTGGCAATAATCCCATGGTTTCTGTATCTACTGCGATCGCTACAGATTCTAAATACTGTCCAAGAGCGGTGTCACTAAGATCGCGATCGCTAACCTGAAAATCTTGTAATGTCATGAATCACTCGATAATAAATGCAGTGTCCATCAGAAAAAAATCTTAGACACTACATTATTATTGTGCAAAAAAATCAGAAATTAAATCTATTTGGCGTGAACGAAAATTTGGGTAAGATAGACTTCGCCTTGCTTATTCGCAGCAACACCAACCCCTGTAAAGTTGTAATTTCCTTTAAGATTCTTCAGATGTCCCGGACTATTAACCCAACCAATCACAGCTTCAGCAGCAGGGTTGCTATATCCCTGATTGAAAGCGACATTTTCAGCCGCACTATTGTAAATAAGAGGGATAGCTTTGACTCGCCGTTCAAATCCATGATGGCTAAACGGAACTCTCCCCTTGGCCATATTTTGACTATGAATCCTTGCCTGTTTAGTGATATTTGCATTTAGGATCAATTTTGATAGACCTTTAGAAGCTCGATATCGATTAATTTGGTCAAAAACTGATTTTTCTAGAGCAGTAGTTTTAAAAGTAGTAGTTGATAATGCAACTTGACTGGAAAGAAGTGACAACGGCTGATTATTAGTCGATTGGTTACTAGAAGTATGACCTGGTATAGGAGTGGTCGTTAATCCACTAGTAAGGACAAGCGTACTTAAAGCGATGCCAAAAGCAGTTTGTCGGAACATGGAGAATTAGGTAAGGTTGTAGAGATGTAAGACTTATACTCTATCTTATTGTTCTTAAGATATATGCCAGGATACTGTTAAGAATTCAGGAACTTAGAAACTCTTTGCACATCCTTCATAGAAAATACAAATTCTCATTTCTAATTGTCAATCTTGAGATCAGTCATCTTCATGATAGTTACGTTCACTTTTGCTAAGAATCTAACATTTTCATGAATTACTAGAAAAATAATATAGTATCAATTAGATAAATGTTATTGATACTACATTATTCATCATAAACTTTAGGTTTTTTCCTAAATCATGCAAAACTACACGCGAAGGAAAATTTGCGTCACGTAAATTTTGCCGTTGGGACCGCTAGCAACACCAATCCCCGTTAGATTGTAATTTCCTCTGATGTTGGCAAGATGCCCTGGACTTTGGAGCCAGCTTTGAACAGCTTGCTTAGCAGGATCACTATATCCCTGGTTGTAAGCGACATTTTCACCAGCGGATATGTAGGGAATACCAATCGCTTGAACTCGCTGTTTAAATCCGCTATGTCCAAATGGGACTCTACCGCTTGCCATGTTCTGACTGTGAATCTTTGCTTGATTGTCGGCGGCAGAATTTTTTAACAACACTGGCAGATTTTGGGAACCTCTGTAGTTATTAATTTGCTGGAAAACTGATTGCTCTATAGTAGTGGTGTTAATGCTAGATTGTGCAATGATTTGACGATTACGACTTGATACATCTGAAGACTTGGGGGTAGGAGTTTGATTTGGCACAGAAATAGCGATCGCTCCACTGCTGAGAACAAGAGTCCCTACAATGCCATAGATTAGTGTTCGGCTCATGTGCTAAAAGTAAATTTTGAAATCATCTAAGCACACTACTGTCCATTGAACAACTTATATACACGCTTATATATCTCCTACTAATGCTGTACATACAGAGGAATAAGTAAAGCTGAGAGGTTTGCAAAATTTGTTAGCTCCACAGTAATTCCTGACAAGTGGCTAAGTAACAAAGTCGATTTTTAAACGCATAGGTAAAAGCCGAGTAACGAACATAATAAATATTTTTAATTAGGTGGAATATAGGAATATTATCAGGGCGCATAAATCTTTTTACCCTACAGCGTGTTTGACCCAAAAGAAAACCACTATAGCTATAATAATTTTGGATTTTCATAGTTCAACACTTCTAAGACACTTCGCAAGAATAAGTTAAACAAATTCTAGTGAGAATGTATCTTTAGAGATAATTGTTTGGCTGAAATATTCAACTTATGTTCATCTAAAGTCTAAGGAATGTTCAACTGCTCCTGCAACACGCGCAGTACCCGCGCAATATATTCTGCACGCCAATGTTCACGTTCCTTGACTACTTCTTCATCTGGCTCGTAAGCGTCAATCTCAGTAGCAGATAAAATACCTTTAGCTGCGAGCAAACATTCAATGGTATCCAACCGATCATGCAGGACGGATACCTCACCTGTTAAAGCCATAACGATCGCCAGGAGCTTATCAATTTGCGGGTCATCTAAGTAAACAGGTCGTTTACCTTTGGCTGTCTTCAACATCCCAACTACCTCTGTTTACTTAGTTGCTGCAACTACAAACCAAGTACCCCGACTGCTTGAATTGTCATTGGCTACTTTTGCTTTCCATGCCCCATTAGGCACAAACTTCTCAAATACTTTATCTGCTGCAAAACCAGCTTCAGCAGCTAGCGCCACCAAATCCAGATCGCGCACAGCACTCCAAAATGGTTCGTTATTGTTAACAGTTTCCCCATCGTACATGAACTGGCTATAAGCATCCATGTGATGGTACAAAGGTGCTTCAACATGGAGCATCATCCCGCCGGGAGCTAGTAGACGATAACACTCTTGCATCACCTTGCGAACAACTGGCGGAGGAATTTCATGCAACAAAATGTGGGAAACCACCAAGTCAAATGATTCATCTGGAAAGTTGGTGTGTTCAGCATTTTGCTGTGAAAAGTGTACCCGCTTACCCAAGACTTCTGCTCGTGCATGAGCATAACGCAGCATTGGTGCGCCAATATCTACAGCATGAATTTCTGCATCTGGATAACCATCTACGTAGGGTAATGTGCTATTGCCGATAGAACATCCCATATCGAGAATTTTTTGGGGTCGAAAGTCCGGATACTCTGGTATAAGGTAGTTTCGGACTATAGACAGTCCTATGTCATCGTTAAGTGGCCCCAACCAACCGAGTCCATAAACATAAACTCCGCGATCGTAGGTTGCACCCGCAGCTACATCATCAATTGTAAATTCACTGTGATATCCTCCAGGCATACAGTGAATGTCTACAGCCTTTTGATAAATGGGTATTTGAAAATTGGGGTCGAGTTTTAAAGTACCCAGTTCACCACCCTTGTCTTTGGCACGCTCGATCAAGTCTGGTAGATGTCTGTCCACACTTGCGTTGACAGATTCCCACAACATTTCCTGGTTAATCCGCTTGAGGGCATTTAACCAGCGGTAGTGGGGTTCGTGCTGCATCACTTCCCGAATTTCATAACGGTTCTGGGGAGGACGCTGATGTTCTTGTTCAAACTTAGGTTTGACTCGTTTTTCATAAACTACTTTATTCCCAGGAAGAAGATTCTTGAAAATGTGCATTCTCAGACTTTGGACAAAGTTTTGGCGTGCCAACTCGTCGTGAGTGGGTTGCGGTAGCATTGCATGTTGTAATTGTTGATCCATCTATAGTTTCATCTCCGAATTTTTACGTGTATTTATGCAGGATTCAAAAACTTAGCTACCGTTTGTACATCTTTGTCACCACGTCCAGAGCAGTTAATCACAATCCGAGGACTGCCACTTAGTTGAGGACATAGGGTTTCTAGGTAGGCGATCGCATGAGCGGTTTCCAGTGCTGGGATAATTCCCTCCAGCCTAGACAATCGCTGGAATGCCGCCAAAGCATCTTCATCTGTCACACTATAATATTCAGCGCGACCAGTATCTTTCAAATAGCTATGTTCTGGCCCGACACCGGGATAATCTAACCCAGCACTAATTGAGTGTGCCTCAATTATTTGCCCATCTTCATCTTGCAGCAGGTAACTCATTGCCCCGTGCAATACACCAATTTTTCCTTTTGTCAAGGTAGCAGCGTGTTTTTCAGTATTAACACCTTCCCCGGCTGCTTCAACCCCAATTAACCGGATAGAAGGCTCATTCAAAAACTCAAAGAATAGTCCCATAGCATTGGAACCACCACCTACACAAGCCATCAGAATATCAGGCAACACTCCCCATTTTTCTATTGCTTGGGCGCGAGTTTCTTGCCCAATCACTGCATGGAAATCGCGTACCATCATTGGGTAAGGATGCGGCCCTGCTACTGAACCCAGGATGTAGTGAGTTGTCTCTACATTCGTTACCCAATCTCGAATCGCCTCAGAAGTTGCATCCTTGAGTGTACCTGTTCCCGCAGCTACCGGACATACTTCTGCCCCCATCAGCCGCATTCTGAACACATTTAGGGCTTGGCGTTCCATGTCGTGAACGCCCATGTAAATTATGCATTCCAGCCCAAAACGAGCACAAACCGTTGCCGTCGCTACTCCATGTTGTCCAGCACCAGTTTCCGCAATAATTCGCTGTTTACCCATGCGTTTTGCCAACAACACCTGACCGAGGGCATTATTGATTTTATGAGCGCCAGTGTGATTTAAGTCTTCGCGCTTCAAATAGATTTGTGCCCCTGTGCCATCAGGTCGAGCATAATGGCTGGTAAGACGTTCAGCGAAGTACAACGGTGTAGCACGTCCCACATAGTCCCGCAACAACTGTTGTAGTTCTGCCTGAAAACCAGGATCATTACGATATTGCTGATAAGCTGTTTCTAGCTCAGCAAGAGCAGGCATCAGCGTTTCCGGGACGTACTTACCGCCAAAGCGCCCGAAGCGTCCTTGAATATCGGGAACCTGAGCAGTTGATGAAGAACTGGGAGAGAGGGGAGTGGTAGTCACAGGCTGATTTCGATCACAGGAATGACTTAATTATTATAGGAAAGTCTGAAGCATATAGAGTAATATGTCTTACTGATGAAAGAGTTTTGAGTCCTGAGAAATAATTCTTGTAAAAGGGATTGGGCATTGGGCATTGGGCATTGGGCGTTGGGCATTGGGCATTGGGGATGAGCGAGCAGTGTTTCGATTAAGCTTCGGCTACGCTCAGCGCTAGCGCTCAACAACCGGGACAGGGGGAGATGAAAGAGATAAGGGAAAAATTTTTGACTATTGACTTCTCTGCTGATCCGAACTGTATTGCTTGATGTCCAGGATTAGGTGACTTTTTAGTCAACTACGATGGATTTGTAATGTTAACCTAGTAATTGATTTCCCCGCAGAATGGTTGCTGCCTCTGATTTTTCTTAATAAAGATTTATGTCTTCTTCCAATTCCAAATCTTCCGACAAAAGCTTTGTCTACCGCGAATTTGGCAACGAGAACTCCGCCGCTACAGAAAGACCAATTCCAGAATTACCCCCGCAACAACAAAATCTCAAAGTGCAAGCCTCCCGCAAAGGACGCAAAGGCAAAACTGTTACCGTAATTAGCGGTTTTCAAGCCAAACCAGAAACCTTGGCAGATTTGGTAAAACAGTTGAAAACCCAGTGTGGCACAGGTGGTACAGTCAAAGATAATGAAATAGAGATTCAGGGCGAGCACAAGCAGAAAATTGTTGAGATTTTGACGAAACTAGCTTACAAAGCCAAAATTAGCGGTGGTTGATTCAGTGTGGTTTACCGCATCTTAGCTGTGATATTCATCCAGAGGGGCAATGTTATCTTTAAAAAGTACAAATATGCTGGAACTGTAATCAATCACTGCGGCAGAAATCTGTTCTTTTTGAGATTAATTAGGTAGGAGGTTCAAATGGATTTAGTTCGTCTTCTGTGTGCCATTTTCATACCACCTCTGGGAGTCTTTTTGCAAGTAGGTTTAGGTAAAGATTTTTGGATTAATATACTTTTGACGTTTTTAGGCTATATTCCGGGGATTGTTCATGCAGTGTGGGTAATTGCCAGGAAATAATTATTCATCTGGGTAGGTTGGGTGTCCCGATTATTTCTGCTCAACCTACTGGTAATGGAGTGCAAGATTTATGACAAATGCCTCATTAAAAAAACAACTTCACGAAGAAAATCGTTTGTCTTGGAATGAAGCAACTAAAGCGCATAATAGCCATAAGGGTGATCAGGCAAAGTTTTTTCGTGAAGGAGGCAATACACTTTTTCCAGAAGAAAAAGAACTTTTAGGAGATATTGCTGGTTTATCAGTAGTTCATCTTCAGTGCAATGCCGGTCAAGACACTTTAAGTTTGGCGCAACACGGTGCTGTTGTGGCTGGTGTAGATATTAGTGATGAAGCTATATCCTTTGCTCAACAACTCTCAGAAAAATCTGGTATATTCGCTACTTTTTATCGTGCAGATGTGTTCGATTGGCTGGAAGAGACAGCTAATAAAAATGAACACTTCGATATTGTCTTTTCCTCCTACGGGGCTGTATGCTGGATATCCGATATTAACCTCTGGGCTAAAAGAATTGCAGCTATTCTCAAGCCTGGGGGACGCTTTGTTGTGATAGACTTCCACCCCGTTGCTTCAATGTTTGATGAGGATTGGAGCCGCAAATTTCCTTATTTTAGTAATAGCAAGCCCTTGAGTTGGGAAGATGGTATAAGCGATTACCTCGCTGCTTCTGGTAGGGGATTGACTTTATCAGATTTTGACACTCTCAGGGCTGAAGCCTCTGAGATTCTACAGACAGAGTAAACTTAGATAGTGTCCAAAGTCTAACTCTCGTTACGGTCGTCAAACACCGTCTACCCAGTAAGCCTAAGTCAATGCTTAGATTGCTGGCTACTTTTCGTAATATATTTGCGCTGCCGTTCAAATCTGCATTCACGATTGAACCGTTCGCTGACCGATATAAACCACGTTCAATTCGCTTTCCAGATGCTTTCCAACCAACTGGCTTTTCACCATATTTGGGCAGGGAGTCTCCATCTAAAAAGCTCGACTTGCTCGTGTAGGCTTCTTCTGTTTCAACAAATCTAATGCCGTGTAAATCACACAGTTGTTTTAATCTGTCTTTCAGTTTACCCAAGGGCAGAGTGAACAAACTTTTGATTGTTCACTCTGCCCATATTGGCATTAGACTTGAACCCTTCGTTCCACCCAATTACTAAAGTACCAATACCGTATTTAAGGCAGTGGTCAATAATTAATTTTGCTGCTTTGTTAATGCCGTCGCGCATTTGGTGGTTGCGCTTGCGGGTTACACGGTCTAACCAATTGTCCCAATACGCCTCTGGCTTCCCTTCTTTCCGTGTTGATACTTTTTTATTCCATAGCTGATTCATCGCCTTCATCGCACGAGCATCAATTAACAAGGAATTGCCCAATGTATCAACACAAGCAGCTAAATTATCAGCAGTTCCGAGGTCAATAGACAATGCTTGATTTATATCTAAGTCGTGTTTTTGTTTGACTACAACGTATGACATTTCTAGGTAAAAAGCACCATTCTTAGGCAAAATTGTAAACTCTTTGACCTTAGAATAATCAATGTTTGACGGCATTGGGAGAAAAAACTCAGATACCCCAAACCATCTTCTAATGGTCAATCCCAGAGAAAACCTAAGTTGTCCATTAACAATAAGTGGTTTTTGACCTCCTGAATTTGGGTAGGCGACTTTGAATAACTTTAACCCTTTTAGATAATTAGGTGGTTTTGGTCTGAAATGCAGTTCGCCTTTTAAATACAAATCTCTTAATTGTTTAAAAGACTTAAACGCCTCCGTAACTGACATTAGAGTTTGCTGCATTGGCGTAGATGGAAGAGATTGAGCAAGTTTTGACTTAGCAATTGATCCATCAATTGCTAAGTCAAATTTATTAGTTAATAGCTTATTTCTTTTGAAAAAGGTTTGTCGTGCAAAGTAAACACCCGTATTGTAAAGCTTGCCTGATTGCTCACAAAGATATTCTAGTAGTGCTTTGGTTTCAGCATTCGGAGACAATAAAACTTGCTGCACTCCCATGCTTTTATTGGGTTTTACCACTATTTACCGCTTCAAAAATTAGTTGCTTTGTATATAGTAATTAGACCTGTCCGAAATATAAATACGGTATAAAAAAGTGGTAGAAAAATAAAATGTGTATCTACTACTCAAAGTAAAAATGTGCATTGTACTTGATTATATCGAAAAATATCCACTGCGGACAAAGCAAATATTAGGTATTAGCTATGAACAGTTGCGTTCGCTAACAGAATCATCAGGAATCAAGCATAAAGAATTAGAAAAAATCAAGGAGAATCAAAAAGTAAGAATTAACGCAGCCGGAGGTGGAAGACCACAAAAATTATCATTCTCTGAGCAAATAGTATTATGCTTATTTTATCTCAGACAAATGCCATCATTTGAAATTTTAGGAATGCTGTTTGGTATTTCCAAAACAGAAGCAAATGATAATTTTCATTATTGGAGGAAAATTATTCGGGATATATTGCCGGCAAGCTGACTCGAACAAGTCTCAACAATAGATAGTGATTTGGAAATTGTTCAAGAGATTTTAACCAAATTTCAGCTACTAGTTGATAGTGCAGAACAGCCTATAAATAGACCATCACAGCCAGAAGAGCAAAAAAAATACTATTCAGGAAAGAAAAAACAACATACTAGAAAAAATCAGTTTGTTGGTCTTCCAGAAGCTCAGGATATTGTCGATGTAGAAGTAGGCTTTCCTGGCCCAACTGCGGACATAAATTTATTTCGTACTCAACAAGAAAAATTTCACATCAAACAAGAATTTGGAGGCGACAAGGGATATCAGGGTGGTAAAAATATAAAGACTCCTCACAAGAAAAAAAGAAACCAGGAATTAAGTGATGCACAAAAACAAGAAAATAAAGTATTTTCGAGTAATCGGATATATATTGAGCATCTCATAAGATTGGTGAAAATTTTTCAAATAGCATCACAAAGATTCCGACTAAAAAACGATGTTTACAATGATATAATTTTCACGGTTTGTGGATTGGTAAGGTTGAGAATTGGTAGTTTGATTTTAGCAGTTACTTAAATTAGACAATAATAGCGATCGCCTATAATTATAAAACTGTATTTTGCTTGTCTAAACTATCAGTAACGATATCAAACCCTAATTATTACGTTGACAGAAAATCTGCAAGGTTTAGTCTAAAAGCCTTGTGTGTACTTGCTTTCAAGTTTTAGGACAGGTCTATTGATTATAGTAGATAAGTCAATATCTATCTACTAATCTAGGATGCTAACTCAGGAAGATTACAATACCCACAACCATGTTAAATACTTAATTAACTATCATTTCGTGTTTATACCTAAACGCCGCAAAAAAGTTTTAACAGGAGAGATAGCAACTAGAACTAGACAGATATTTGCTGAATTAGCTATAGAGAAAAAATGGGATATCCTAGCCTTAGAAGTAGCACCTGACCATATCCACTTATTTGTTAGCGTCAAGCCTACAGATACGCCACATTTAGTAATTAAAGCTTTTAAAGGACGGAGTAGTTACCTTCTAAGAAAAGAATTTCCTGTACTTTTAAAGCTTCCTTCGCTATGGACAAGTAGTTATTTTGTAAGTACTGCTGGTAATATAAGTAGCGAGGCGGTTAGAAAGTATATTGAAGATCCTCACCATGCCTCAAATTAAAAAGAAAATACCACGGTGGTTAAAACCACCCGTGCCGCTTCCCTCTCAGGTCTGAAGACGCGCTCGTTTCCCGCATCCCGCGTATTCCTATGAAACGGGAATTGAAAATTTTCAAAACCCCTACCGTTCTCATGAGTTTCAGTGGGGTATCGGCGAGATAGTTACAGTATTGTTGCAAGCTGGACTGACTCTGGAAGTCTTGAAGGAGTACCCTTACTCTAATGGTTGCAAGCAATTTGAAGGAATGCGCGAAACTACAGGACGGCGGTGGTTTCCACCTGAAGATGTGCCGAATATGCCGTTAATGTACAGTGTTGTTGCTTGCAAGCTATGAACGGATTGTATGTAAACCAAGTATTCCTCAAACAGATGAATAAGATTTTGACGCGATCGCCCCAGCTTAATGATTTTGAGATATCCTGGCAAACTATACGGGTGGATTTCACTACTATATTTTCTTAAATATCTGTTGCATTATGTTATCTGACAGTCGTGACTTAGACAACCTAATATACAGGAGCTTTTATATGTCAGGTTTTAAGAATAGTACACCTACTGCTTCACAAGACCCTAATGCTTTGCGTCCTGGGTTTACTCCTCAAAGTGAAAATTGGAATGGTCGCCTAGCAATGATTGGTTTTTTATCTGTTGTTTTGATTGAAGCTCTTTCTGGTCAAGGCTTTCTTCATTTTTGGGGCATCCTGTAAATTGTTGCTCGTGTGACTGAAAAAATTAAAACAGTTATCAAAGTTGAAGATGGGGTCTAAATCCCTAACTCAAACTTACGACTTCCAAAAGTACGGGATTCTGGCTTCCAGATGAAAAACCCTTCACTCATTTATTGAAAGAACTGTCAAAACGTAACTATCACAGCTATGGAAACAACCGTAGTTATTGCTATGACGGTTGACGCAAAGATAAGTAGGCGATCGCCTGCTTATTTTTTTCCCAATTGCTCCACAAACTCTTCATGTTCAGCTGAATCTAATCCCAACTGCAACACCTCCAACACCTGCGCCATCTGATTGTTTAGCAGTGCTTCCACAGCTAACCACAACCCAGGAAACACCTGAGAGCGAATGAGGCCATCTGCACCAGGAGATAACAATCGATAGTCGCCATCGGTGAGGTGAAACCATTCAATTTGATTCTCGTAAGATTGCCAGATTACGTACTCCAGCACCCCATTACGGCGATAAACCTGCTTTTTGCTACCCCTATCAATCGCGGCGCTACTGGCGGCAATTTCCACAATTAACTCAGGTGATCCTTCAATATAACCATCGCTGCTCAATTGAGTTTGTCCACCCATAGCAGATTCAATAAACAGCACCGCGTCCGGCTGGGGTTCGTTATCTAAATCTAGCCTGACTGTCGGTTCAACGCTTAAGTCAACACCGGGAGTCATTGCTTGATAGACTCCTAACCAAGTCATAACTCGACTGTGGGGTTTGCCATGCTGTTCATGTCTTAAGGGAGATGCCACGTAAACGATTCCTTCAATCAGTTCTGCTTTTTTGATCTGGGGAGCAGCCGCATAACGCCGCTCAAATTCAGGACGAGTCAGGCGATCGCCACTTTCAAGCAAAGGCAGATGTTTCTGGGGCGAATCGGATTGTGTTTGGGGTGAGTACTCTCTAACCATTTGCCAATCCTCACAGTTGCCGAATAATTCTCACTGTAACAAACCCTTGTATGTGGGCAGGGGAAGAATAAATACTGACCCTTGACCCTTGACCCTTGACCCTTGACCCTTGACCCTTGACCCTTGACCCTTGACCCTTGACTCAGCACTAAGATAGTTAAAGTACTTTACGCTCTGCCAAATATTGATACATCTGCCAACGAGCATCTACTTCGGTTTGCGCCAGTTCTAACAAGTGCTGGGCATGGTCGGGTTTGCTTTTGGTGAGCATCTTGAAGCGATTTTCTTGGTACATCGATTTCTCTACTGACTGAGTGGGCGATCGCATATCCAGTTGCAAAGGATTCTTACCCTGTTTTTGCAATTCAGGATGATGACGATACAGCAACCACCGACCTGATTCTACCAGTGATTTCTGGTGTTCCATTGCTGTGGTCATGTTGATGCCGTGAGCAATGCAATGGCTGTAAGCAATAATCAATGAAGGGCCATCGTAAGCCTCTGCTTCTAAGAACGCCTTTAGGGTATGTTCATCCTTAGCACCAAGGGCTACACTCGCTACGTAGACATTTCCGTAGGTCATGGCAATTAAACCTAAGTCTTTCTTGGGTGCAGGCTTGCCACTAGCGGCATATTTAGCGACTGCTGCTCGTGGGGTGGCTTTGGAAGATTGACCGCCTGTGTTGGAATATACTTCTGTATCCATCACTAAGATGTTCACATTGCGACCACTGGCTAGCACGTGATCGATACCGCCAAAGTCAATGTCATAAGCCCAACCGTCGCCACCGACAATCCAAACGCTTTTCTTTACCAAATAGTCAGCTAGGGATTTGAGATTTTGGATTTTGGATTGTAGATTGGGGTTGAGAGTCACAATTTGGTTTAATCTCTGCTGCAACAGCGCGACTCTTTCCCGCTGTTCCCAAATATCAGCCTCAGATTTTTGTTCAGCATTGAGGATGGAATAGACTAACTTTTCATCTATTTCACCGCTCAATTGTTGCAGCAGTTCTGCTGCGAATTCAGCTTGTTTATCTAAGGAGAGGCGGAAGCCAAAACCAAATTCGGCGTTATCTTCAAATAGATTATTCGACCAGGCTGGGCCGCGTCCTTCGGCGTTTATTGTCCAAGGTGTAGTAGGGAGATTCCCACCGTAGATTGAGGAACAACCTGTAGCGTTGGCAATTACGGAGCGATCGCCAAACAATTGTGTTAATAATTTTAAATAAGGTGTTTCGCCACAACCCGCACAAGCACCAGAGAATTCAAATAAAGGTTCTTGGAGTTGTTGTTGGCGAATCTGGTTGAGTTTCAACTGTCGTCGATCAGGATTGGGCAAACTCAAGAAGAAATTCCAGTTTTTCCGCTCTTGCTCCCGCAAAGGTAACTGCTGTGCCATGTTAATCGCTCTACGCAATGGCTCAGCTTTATTTTTGGCGGGACAAATATTTACACAGATAGCACAGCCTGTGCAGTCTTCTGGGGCAACTTGAATGGTAAATTTCTGGTTGGCAAAGTCCTTATCTTTTGCACCAGTTGACTTGAAGGTTGGTGGTGCATTGACTAACTCAGTCGGTTGATAAGCCTTAGCGCGGATGGCACTGTGGGGACAAACCATAACACATTTACCACATTGAACGCAGACATCTGTATCCCATACAGGTATCTCTTGTGCCACATTGCGTTTTTCCCATTTGGCTGTACCACTGGGGAAGATACCGTCTACTGGTAAGGTACTCACAGGTAAATCATCACCTTCCCAAGACATGATTTTACCTAAGACATTCCGCACAAATTCTGGAGCGTGAGGGAGGAAAGGGAGAGGGGAGGAGGGGGGAAGTGTTGTAGCTTCTTGTTTGACCTGATGTAAATTTTCTAAGGTGTTGTCTACAGCTTGTTGGTTCATGCGGACAACTTCCGCGCCTTTTTTGCCGTAAGTTTTTTCAATTGCTTGTTTGATTTTAGCGATCGCTTCTTTTTCTGGTAAGACACCTGCTAAGGCAAAGAAGCATACTTGCATAATGGTGTTAATTCTTCCACCCATACCACTTTCGCGGGCAACTTGGCTGGCATTAATGACGTATAATTTCAGCTGCTTATCAATGATTTCCTGCTGCACTTTCAGCGGTAGACTTTCCCAGACGGTATCTGCATTGTATGGACTGTTAAGCAGCAAAGTTGCCCCAGTAACCGCAGCTTTCAAGATATCTATGCGTTCCAGAAATCCCCAATGATGACAACCAATAAAGTTGGCTTTGTCAATTAGGTAAGTAGAGCGAATTGGCTCAGTCCCGAAGCGGAGGTGAGAGACGGTCATCGAGCCAGATTTCTTGGAGTCGTAGACAAAGTAACCTTGAGCGTAGTTGTCGGTTTCTTCCCCAATAATCTTAATCGAGTTTTTGTTAGCACCGACTGTACCATCGGAACCTAACCCGTAAAACATTGCCCGAACAACGTTATCAGCTTCAGTAGAAAAGTTGGGGTCAAAGCTCAAGGAAGTGTGACTAACATCGTCATTAATACCGATAGTAAAATGGTTTTTCGGCTTGGCTTGGGCGAGGTTGTCAAAAATACCCTGTACCATCGCTGGGGTAAATTCTTTGGAAGAAAGACCGTAACGACCACCAACAACTTGAGGAAGGGGAGAGGGGAGGAAGGGGAG
>NZ_JADEXR010000240.1 GCF_015206995.1 aff. Roholtiella sp. LEGE 12411
GGGCATTGGGCATGGGGGATGGGGGATGGGAAATCATGATTGTTCGTTTGCTTCCCCTGAACCCTCATCTCCCCTTCCCCCTGATCCCCAAACCGTATTTTGGGCAACAAATTGCACTCTTAACGTGATATTGGTATTACAGCGACTCAATCTCTACCTGTCAGTTAACAAACATTATGGGTTTTGCAGACCTATCGATCGCAGAGATAGCAGCAGACTACAGTATTCCTGTGGAAAAAATGTTTTCTCTGTGCGACCAACTAGGAATTGCCTATAAACACCAGAAGACCCGTTTGGCGTTAGAGGATGCAAAGGCAATCATTTCGCAAATATTGTCTGAAATACACCCAAAAGGTATTAGTGACTCGGTGGGCGATACCGGAGTCACCTGATGGGCTATCTCGGACTTTGGCTAATCGCTAGTGACAAAGAATAATGAGCCATTAGCAATTAGTAATTAGCAGCATGGAGATTGAGAATCGCTTTATTAGCTGTGTTGAGCGTCAAAATCTTTAAGGGGAAACATGTTTAGAAGACTAATTGGCGTTGTTGTGGCTACTGTTTTACTGACGTTTCAGTTGATTGTCGGTAGCGCGACAGCCGTGGAACTGGACGAAGCTATCCGAACAGTGCCATTAAATGCTCAGGGTGATACCGTGGAACTCAGCCTCAAGCAAGTCAAAGAAGGCAAACGCTTATTTAATTACGCTTGCGCCCAATGTCATGCTGGAGGAGTTACCAAGACAAACCAAAACGTAGGACTTACTCCAGAGGACTTGGCGCTTGCAACGCCAAACCGTAATAATGTTGAAGGCT
This sequence comes from aff. Roholtiella sp. LEGE 12411, assembly GCF_015206995.1. GTDB lineage: Bacteria > Cyanobacteriota > Cyanobacteriia > Cyanobacteriales > Nostocaceae > Komarekiella. Next base: position 817 of record NZ_JADEXR010000240.1, read on the forward strand.
TGGTGGACTACCTGAAAAATCCCACTACTTACGATGGGGAAGAAGAGATTTCTGAAATACATCCTAGTATCAAGAGCGCAGATATTTTCACAGCAATGCGAAATCTGACTGATGATGACTTGGAGGCGATCGCCGGTCATATTCTCTTGCAACCAAAAATTGTTGGTACTAAATGGGGAGGAGGCAAAATATATTACTAAAGCCCTGACTGAGTGCTGAATTATTGGGTATTGGGTATTGGGTACTGGGGATTGGGTACTGGAAAAACTCTTCTCTAGTTCCTAGTCCCCAGTTCCCAGTCCTCCAGAACTTTTGTTAAGACTACTCGTGCAAAGCACCCGCACAATGGCGATCGCATCAATGCTCTTGTGAGCCTTATGCGCCAACCCATGACCTACGATGGTAGTGAACAAACCTATTGTGCTTTCAAATGCCTCGTAGTTTTTTATCGCAACAGCAGGTGGTAAAGTTTAGCTACTTTCATGCTCACAGCAGCACAAAAGGCTCCTGGTTGGGGTACAGAAAATTTTTGAACAGCCAAGGAGTATTTCTCAACAAAAAATAAAATACTTTCTTTTAGTCTTTAACTTTTTTTATAGCCTTTTTGGTGTATTGCAGTGTAATAGTACTTATTACTGATTACATAACTTTTTGCTATTAATTGCTCCCCATTGTTGAAAAAAAAATTGCATCTACGACAGATTGTCATATTTGGTGTTGATTTTATTTAAAATAGAAGAGGGAAAATAAAACTATTTGTTAGGAGAGAGCCATGAAATTGATTGCGGCAAGCTGGCGACGCTTTAGTTTAGCTGTGTTGACAATCCTTTTAGTTGTTAGCAGCTTCGCTGTTTTTACTCCCAGCGCTGCGGCTGAAACATACAAGGTTAAATTGGGTAGTGATAAAGGAATGCTGGCATTTGAACCCGCAAAGTTGACAGTTAAGCCAGGCGACACAATTGAATGGGTGAACAACAAAGTTCCTCCCCATAATGTTGTCTTTGATGCTGCGAAAAATCCTACTAAGAGCGCCGATTTAGCCAAAGGTCTGTCTCATAAGCAATTGCTGATGAGTCCTGGTCAAACCCAAAAGACCACCATCCCAGCAGATGCACCAACTGGTGAATACACTTTCTACTGCGAACCCCACCGTGGTGCTGGTATGGTTGGTAAACTAACTGTCGAAGGTTAGAAACAGCGTTTTTGATATCAGATGATTTTTTTGCTGGTTAGCAAAATGCCATACTCTTAAGGTGGTATACACCATGAATAAAGAGGACTGGATACTGGTTATTAGGGATTGGTTAGTGGAGAAGAAATTTACCCACCAGAAGCTGGGTTTCAACCAAATCTTTCCAGTCCCTGATACCTAACAAACGGCGGTAATGAGTCTTATCTCTGGCTAAGATGCTAAACTCCGGTTGCTGATGGAGGAGATTAACTTGTTACCGTTCATTTGAAACAAATTTACCTAAATTAGAAATTAATCACGTTTATACTCTACAGAAATTGGGGCATCATGCGGTAGAGTACACATAGCGCTTCGCAACTGTAAATAGTAACTAGAGCTTTTAAGGCTTTGAGTAGCCATAGAATAGTTACTGGAGAAGGTTTTTCAGTTGCTAACGCTTGTTATGAGGAGAATTTCTTGAGAATACTTTTATTAATTCTGCTATTAGCGATCGCTCTGTCCAAATTAACATTCATTCGTCCAGCACTAGCTGCTGAAACATCCAACGGTGCCAAAATATTTGATGCTAACTGCGCTTCTTGCCATATAGGTGGTGGTAACATCCTCATCAGCCAGAAAACCTTAAAAAAAGAAGCATTATCAAAGTACCTTGCAAATTATGATAGCGACTCAATCAAGGCAATTATCTACCAAGTGCAGAATGGTAAAAATGCCATGCCTGCCTTCAAAGATAAGTTAAGCGCTCAAGAAATTTTAGAGATAGCTACTTACGTTTCCCAACAAGCAGAGCAAGGCTGGTAAAGTAGCTAAAAGATTCATTAAAAGTCGGTTGGAAACTCCATCAACTTGTGGTTGGCTAAGGATAGCCGCCTGCCGACTTCGGGCATTGGGATTGGGCTGCAAAAATCCTAAGACAGCAGTGACTCCCGCATTACCTATTACCCATGCCCCTTGTGAGCGTGGCTTTTCATTTTTATTGCTCAGATTTTTGTCTGTTTTCCTTTAGTTGACGCAACTTTTCTAATAGCTTTTGATCAGATTCAGCAGAAAGTGCAGGCTGATTGTTATTAACTCTTGGCACAGATAATGGTTTGAGCTTACCTGCCGATGATGGCCCTAACTGGTTGGTTCTATTTCGCAGTTCCAATAGTGGTTTGGGATTAGCTGCTGGTAAGGGCGCTAGCTGGTTAGTTCTATTTCGCAGTTCCGATAATGGTTTGGGATTAGCTACTGGTAAGGGCGCTAGCTGGTTAGTTCTATTTCGCAGTTCCGATAATGGTTTGGGATTAGCTACTGGTAAGGGCGCTAGCTGGTTGGTTCTATTTCGCAGTTCCGATAATGGTTTTGGGGTAGCTTCAGTAGTCCCGGCAGTGTTGCTGTTGTTTTGGAAACTCAGCCTAAACGGGTAAGAACTAGTTTGTTTTTCTCCCTTGGGGGGTTGTGTGTTGAAATATTCCCTTGCTTTTAATTGCAGTTCAGGAGCAATTAACTTATTTTGGAACTTAATATCTAAGACCTTGCCATCAGGATCTACCACTAATACACCTAGGACAGTACCTTGTAGATTCGGTTTATCTGTAGGGATTGTGTCACGGATAACTGCTTTTTCTTCTGCATTAGGGTACTCTTGCCGGACTATTTTTCTCAAGTCTTCATAAGAGTTTACCTGTGCGATCGCTTGTTCGATTGCTTTTGAGGGTAACTCAGGCGTATTAGGCATAGTTCCCGGCTTCAATTGCGGCAAGCTTTGTCCTGCTAAGGCTAAGTTGTCTGCACCTTGTAGAGGTTGTCCAATGGGAGCGACTTGTTGCTGATTTTGAGTAATTTGGGATACATTACCCGACTGCGTAGTTTGCAGGGTGGGATTTCCTTGTGCTGTAGTAGAGGTAGTATCAGAAAGGTTGGGATATCGGGTATTCCGCAAAATCTCGTCAGGTATTTTCTGCGACTGTAATTCTGGTAACTTGTTTACAGTTAGTGGCTTAGATGGTTCGTATTTGATGTCACTGTCACTTAAATGAGGAACTGCTGATGAGGAAAACTTTCCACTGGCATTAAAACCAGCAGTGTTAAATCCCAAATTTGCTCTGGGAATCATCCGCACAGACTGCTTTGTGGGCAATGAAGAGACGCGATAATTGTTAAGTGATTGGGGTAGTGGAGGCAGTGTGAACTGGCTAGAAACAGGGGGTGGCAGTGGAGGCAATACAGTCTGGGCGCTAAAGTTTGGAGGCGAAACTTGCCCTGTTTGGGGAAGTTGCTGTTGTAGAGCCACTTGGGGTGTGTTTGGATTTTGTGGCAGACGGGCTTGGTCGGTTGGGCTTAATTCTAGGAGTCCGACTGTTTTTGCTGCTTCTGTGGGTTTGCTAGAGTCCACGGGCATTAATGGCACAATCAACGCAATAGCACCATGGATGCCAATCGAGGCTATAGCTGCTATCCCAATTGGCTGGCCTAAGATATCTGGTATATTTTTTAGTAGGGAGACGTAAGACATAGCTGTTTTCGTTCACTCGGCTCGGTTGCAGTTGAATAGTGATCTGATCTTTCAGACTATATTGCTGTAGATGCTACCCTTTACAAATAATAACTTCCTATGCTGGCACTCAAAACAGCAAGATGGGCAATTTTTCAAGTCAAATATTTGATTCTTAAATTGTGTAACATCATAATTTAAAATTTCGCTTGTTAATGAGTAGATTTAAAAATTACTAATTTTAATTTTTTCTCTTTAGAAATTCCAGGAAAAACTAATAGATCGGACAGTTGGCAGTTTAAACGATGTCTTAGACAACCCACTTTTCTACGAAACGCTCAGCCTAGCTTCCTTATTTGCAGGAGTACATGTCTACGCATAAGTCCTACTACATACATAACTACATCTACTTAATTACCTTGCGTTTTTGTAGCTAGCCCCACTTCTGTAACAGTTGTCACAATTGAATTGTAGACTAAACTACTTCTGATAATACTACCACATCAGCAGACTCTAAAATTTTTTCTGGCTTTCCTAATTTATTGAGCATTCCAGCAAAAAACGCCATTGATTAAGTATTTGGGTTTTTGTAAAAAAAAATCTCAAATCAGACTTTTCTTCGCAGCACGCGGCTGACTCGACATTTTCGTTACATTGTTGCATCCAGAATCCCAAATGCCATTACCGACAGTTATTTTGCCTGGGTATTTAGAAAGCGCGATCGCTTATCGCCAACTCGAACAATTACTACAACAGTCTGGTTTTCCCGCAGTCATAGTACCACTGCGACGACGTGACTGGCTACCAACTCTCGGCGGCAGACCAGTAACACCGATTTTGTGGAAACTTGATCGCACTGTCAAGCAAATATTGCAGCAATATAACGCTACTGAAATTAACTTGATTGGTCACTCAGCCGGGGGATGGATATCTCGCATCTACATGGGAGAAAAGCCTTATTTGGCACGCGGTGAAGTTAAACCATCTCTGTGGAAAGCACATTCTTTAATTGCCACCCTCGTCACCTTGGGGACACCCCATATTAGCCAAGAACGCTGGACGCGCTGGAATCTGGATTTTGTCACCAATAACTACCCTGGAGCTTTTTACAAAAACGTTCGTTACGTTTGTGTAGCTGGTAAAACTATCTTTGGGCAAAGGCGGCGTGGTAGCTGGTTAGCTTACAGTAGTTACCAATTAACTTGTGGCAAGGGCAACACTTGGGGCGATGGGATCACGCCCATTGAAGCTGCTCACCTAGAGGGAGCAGAAAATCTTGTTATTGAAGGTGTAAGGCATTCTCCCAGAAACCCTGGTATTTGGTATGGCTCACCAGAACCTTTAAAAGCTTGGATAGAGTATTTAGTGTGAACTACCCCAACTTACCGAGTACGGTTGAAGTTGGGGCTTCTGTAATCATAGGGGAGTGCCACTACTATAGACTTTCGCCCAAGAGTAGGACTTACCTCCCCTCCTACAGCAGAGACGGCTGAA
>NZ_JADEXR010000241.1 GCF_015206995.1 aff. Roholtiella sp. LEGE 12411
GAGACAGGGCATGGGGCATGGGGAAGAAGTTACCAATGCCCAACGTGGCGGGGCGGCTATTCTTCTCCATTCACTCTTAGGATGAGTTTCCCACCGCTGTCATTAAAACTTGTAACTCAAAACTTGAATTTCACCATTCTCTGGTAACTTACCAGGGTTAAGAGAAACAGTGTCTCCATTGCTACGACGCACCGTCATACCTTGCATCAAGGTGAGAAAATCATCCAGTGGCGAGATATCGCATGTAGCAGCGTCAGCCGCCTGTGTCCGGTAATGGGTGGGAATTACCAGCTTGGGATTTAACACCTGAACCGCCTGCTTTGCTTCTTGGGCATTGTAAGCTTTTGCACTACCTCCTACAGGAATAAATGCCACATCTGGACGCCCCATGAGGATTTTTTGCTCAATAGAAATGGGTGCAGCAGCTCCCCCTAAGTGCAGGATATTAATTCCTCCTTGCTTCCACCTCCAAGCGGTGTTTGAGCCAAACTGCTTACCACCTTTGCGATCGTGGTCTATAGCAATTCCTTGGAACTTAATGTCTTGGAACTCGTAAACTCCTGGTTCGTAGATGAGCTTTGGATTCCCTGGTAGTCCATCTACTGCGCCTTCATCTAGTAATTGACTACTAATCAGTACCAAATCTGCTGCAACTTTTGGTGGACGATACTTAGCAGTACAGCCGACCGTCCGAAATGGATTGACAAGAATTTTTGCACCGCTACCAGTAAACAGAAAGCAAGTATGACCCAACCACTGAACTGATAAACCGCCAGATTGCGCGTTAGCTTGAGATTCAGAACTCAAGTTAGTAATGCAAGCTGTGACTAAACCCGCCCCAGCATAGCCCATCAACTGTCGTCGTTTCATTAATTACTCTCTCGACTGTAATTGTTCCAGAAAGTTTCGCAATAACTGCTTTCCCGAAGATGTCAGGACACTCTCTGGGTGAAACTGGACACCTTGAATGTGAGGATAGTTCCGGTGTTGCACTCCCATAATAGTGCCATCTTCAACCCAAGCGGTGATTTCCAACACATCAGGGCAAGTCTCGCGATCAATCACCAGACTATGATACCTGGTGGCGGTTATGGGATTTTCTAATCCCCGGAAAACTCCCATCCCAGTGTGAGACACCTGAGAAGTTTTGCCATGCATTAACTCTGGAGCAGAAACAATTTTACCACCGAACACTTGACCAATACTTTGATGTCCTAAGCAGACACCTAAAATTGGCAATTTAGGCCCTAGCTGTTTAATTAATTCTAGGGAAATTCCGGTATCTTCCGGGCGACCAGGTCCAGGAGAGATAACCACAAGTTCCGGTTTCAATGCCCGAATTTCATCTATGGATATTTTGTCGTTACGGAAAACTTGAATATCAGCTGCTACTGGGAACTCTGCGGCTAATTCTCCCAGATATTGCACTAAATTATATGTAAAACTGTCGTAATTGTCGATGACTATAATCACAGCTAATAACTCCTGCTTTCTATCACTCATTAGTTCCAACAAGCATAAACAAATATCGCATTGTATTTGTTTGCTACGTGTAACAATAACGCTGATGTAAATGCCTGGAGGTGGCTTCTTACAAATGAGCAGTTTCCTAAAGAAGACTAAGCTCCCATTGCTTTAATTTGCATCTAAATTAAGAACCAGAATACTTACCAAAATTGCATTTATTGATTTTGAACTGCTGATAACATATCCTCCCAAATCTCAAATAGGATTGGATAGTCCAGAATCATAAACACATCTATAGTAATCCCATTTGATTCGTGAATTGATTCGTAGAGACAGGGAATGGAGAATAGGGAATAGGGAACAGCAAAAAAAGGGAGTTAGAGGTGTACGCAGTTTTTTCAAAAATCAAATAGTAATCCTATAGAAAGCCGACATAATTAAAGCTACTAGAGGAGGAAGCAAAAGCGTAGCAGCTACCAGCACTGCTACCAAAGAAGAAACTAGTACAGCACCAGCAGCACAATCTTTAGCAATTTTTGCCAAATCATGATAAGTCTGCTTAACAGTTAAGTCTACAAGGGACTCGATCGCTGTATTCAGTAACTCTAATGCCAAAACTAAACCACTAGTTATACCAATAATTGCTATTTCTACTGATTCCAGATGTAAAAAAACACCTAGAGCGATCGCTAAAGCACAAACACTCACGTGGATGCGAAAGTTACGCTGAGTTAGAAAACTATAGCTGATTCCTGCCCAAGCATACTTAAAACTAATTAATAAATTAGAGGCAACTTGCCAGGAGAATTCCCGTTCTTTTGTCACCAGTGTTTGTAAGGAGTTGGGCGTTGGTGGTGGGGAAACTTTTTGGGACATAGGCTTAAAAATAGAAAAAAGAGGAGCTACTGTGGGAATCTTTGCCATTTATCGTGGCTTGATAAACTTTGAGGCAATTTTAGGGAATTTTTCCCAGAAATATTATAAAATTATTACCTATAGATTAACACTTGCCGACATACGAATCACTGTTATTCTATGTCAATAGCAATACCTGTTGCATGTAGCAATATTACTTGCTGTTCTAACATTCGCTTCAAACTTTCTTCATCAGGATGATCCCAGCCCAACAGATGTAATAAACCGTGAGCAGCTAACCAGGCTAGCTCAGTTGGCAAACTATGTTCTTGCTGTTGAGCTTGGCGTATTGCTGTATCCACAGACAAAATAATATCACCTAAGTATAAAGGCACAGAGTCAAGCATTTCTTCAGTTTGAGGAAAGTCTACCTCTAAAGCAGCAAAGGCTAAAACATCTGTCGGCTTATTTTGTTGACGATACTGATAATTCAGCGCCTGAATTTGCAAATCATCTGTCAAGCGCAGACCAATTTCATAACTTGGCGCTGCTGGAAGATGAGGCTGAAGTATTTCCAACCAGATATAAAACCAGTTTTCCCAAGCTTCGGAGGTCATTCGGGAATCGGTGTCCCCAATATTTACAGATGCTGTTGGGGACAACTCATAATAATAATCCTCCACATATAGTTCAACTCTCAGGGGCACGTAGTCTCCTAGGCTGAGGTAATGATTTATCGTTAACGAGTTAGATAAGCAAGACCAACGAGGACAGCTAAGAGTCCTACAGCAGTCAATGCAAAATGTTTTAAGGACGTGTTACCCTTTCGCACCATGTTTCGCATGGCAAGTTTCACGTAGCTCGGTTGAGGTTCTGTTGAAGGAGAGTTACTCATAATTATTTGACCACAGACTCTTTTATAAATGTAACAGTTGGTCTGGAGCACAGTTGCGATCGCACCAATATCAACACTAAAAAAATAAAGAATACGTACTAAATAAGAGTGAAATAATACTTAGTACCTACAACTAATATTTAAACTATGCAGGAGTGCTTTCAACAAGTTGGTTTTCTTGCCGCAGATAAGCTTGAATGAATGTATCAATTTCGCCATTCATTACATCTGCGATCGCTGTAGTTTCCGTGTTTGTGCGTAAATCTTTTACCATTTGGTAAGGGTGAAACACATAGTTACGGATTTGATTGCCCCAAGAGGCTTCCACCATATCGCCACGAATTTCGGCAATTTCTTGGGCACGTTGCTCTTGAGCTATAATAAGCAGCTTGGCTTTGAGGCGGGCAAGAGCTTTCTCTTTATTTTGCAGCTGAGAACGTTCTTCTGTACAGCGCACGGCTAGCCCTGTGGGTAGGTGAACAACTCTTACGGCTGTTTCTACTTTGTTAACGTTCTGCCCACCTTTACCGCCAGAACGAGTTGTGGTGATTTCCAAATCTTTATCTGGAATGTCCAACTGCACAGAGTTATCTATTTGCGGCATTACTTCCACCCCTGCAAAACTGGTTTGTCGCTTGCCGTTAGCATTAAAAGGTGAAATCCGCACTAAGCGATGTGTACCCATTTCTGAACGCAAGTAACCATAAGCATAGCGACCAGTAATTTCTAGGGTTGCCGATTTAATTCCGGCTTCATCACCCTCCGACTCTTCAGCTAAAGTTACCTTATAGCCGTGAGCTTCAGCCCAACGGGTGTACATTCGCATCAGCATAAATGCCCAGTCTTGAGCATCTGTGCCACCAGCACCAGCATTAATCGTCAGCACAGCACCTTCAGCATCATAGGGGCCAGAGAGCAACTGTTGTAACTCCCACTGGTCAAGGTCACGATTGAGCTTGGTGATCGTAGATTCCGCTTCTTGCAATAGCGCTTCGTCGGTTTCTAACTCTAACAACTCAACTACTGCTTTAGTATCTTCCAGACTTGCTTGCCAATGATCATATTGCTGGAGGTGGGCTTTCAGGTCATTGAGTTCTTGTAGTGTCTGTTGGGCTTGGGTTTGGTCATTCCAAAATTCTGGCTGAGCTGATATTTGTTCCAGGTCTTGAATTTTGGCTGTTAATGCAGGGACGTCAAAGATAGTCCTGGGTTTTACCCAGGCGACCAGACAACGTTTCGATTTCGCGTTTAAGTTCTAAGACATCCATAGTGATTGCTGAATGATAGATAGAGCGCTAATAGTGAAAAATTGCTCTTCATTATACTTACATTTATCAATTTTAGCTGTAGTTGGGCAATTTCACTCCCCATCGCTTGTATTAAGTTACAAAAATTACTTGAAAATATACTTTTGATATTGTAAAGCTAGTCTTTGAGCCAGCTACCTGTTTTGATTTTTGTGTTCCTAGAGATTTACCTTACTTAGCACGTAGGAGGAACTTGTAGAACTATTTCTATCTACTTTGCTCAGTGTTATTGGGCTAAAGTTGGTTATTATATCTTGTAATACTAATGTAATTCAAGCTAATTAATGATGGAATACCCTGATTTTTCTAGTCACGGCTACCAAATTGAACGGGAATTAGGTCACAATCTGATCGGAGGACGGATTACCTATCGGGCGAAAGATATAAAAACAGATCAAACTGTGGTGATTAAGCAATTTCAGTTCGCTCAACCGATGGGAAATTGGAGAGACTATGATGCTATCCATCAAGAAATTAGAGTATTGCAGAAGCTTAATCATCCGAGTATCCCTTGCTATCTGAATTCTTTCGATACCTCGACAGGTTTTTGTTTGGTGCAAGAATATAAAAATGCTCCCTCACTCGCGGCATCTGGTTATTCGACCCCTGAAGATATTCAGCAGATTGCTGTTAAATGTTTAGAAATATTAATCTATTTACAACAAGAACAACCACTTGTTATCCATCGGGATATTAAACCTGAAAATATTTTAGTGAGTGAAGATAACAAAGTTTATTTAGTCGATTTCGGCTTGGCTAAACTTGAAGAAGGAGAAATATCGAGTACGATCGCTAAAGGAACGATCGGGTTCATGCCTCCTGAACAGATTCATAGTCGTCAATTAACAAAAGCATCCGATTTGTATAGTTTAGGAGCAACTCTAATCTGTCTCTTAACGAGGACGAAATCAATTAATATTGGGGATTTAATTGATGAAAATGAACAGATTAATTTTAAAAAAAAGCTACCTAAATTACCTCGTTATTTTGTTCTTTGGTTACAAAAAATGGTAGAACGAAAGCTAGATAAACGTTTTGTTGATGCGGAGGAGGCACTTAAGGCATTAAATTTAGGTAAAAATGCTAAGATTTTTACATTCAATCCTAAATTAGTTAAACTTTCTGCGGTAGGTTTATTAACTGAAGTTTAGACTAAAAATAAGCAAGCAGAAAATAATACTTAGAAAAGTATGGATAAAAAATTGACATATCTGGTCAGGTGAAAAGTCACTGAAAAGAAAAAGTGGTCAGCAATGTTGAACTGAC
>NZ_JADEXR010000242.1 GCF_015206995.1 aff. Roholtiella sp. LEGE 12411
GCCCCATCCCCCATGCCCCATCTCCCATGCCCATCCATTTTGTTTTCACTTATTAACTTTCTAACGCGCACTTCAAAAAAAAAGGGGGAAACTTCCAGATTTTTTCATATCTTTCCCCCAATAAATTACAGATTATTTTTCAACTCCTATGAAAAATGAGCCTCCTTTTTACAGAAAAGCTTATTGTTCTTGGAGGACACTTTTAGTCCTAATATTGATTAGGCTATATTAGCAGCAAGTTTAGATTTGTTAATAGTTAACAATTGCAATTTACGCATTTGTTTACCGTGAACTTTTGGATTGGTTCCGGTAAATATTTAGCATTCTCCTCTAGTTACCTTGCTTGATGCAATTACGCTTTTTGTGAACAGTGCCTCCTTGAACAAACAACAACTTTGACTAACTCCAAAAACCTTAATTAGTTAATGCAACATGGGTGTAGCAGTTCTTTGGGCAAATCCGCGCACAAGCTTCACAACCAATACAGTTTTCTGGATAACCAACAGCCATTACTTTCCGTTCAATTTCTTCATCATCTTCGTCCTCTACAAATTCTCCTTCTTCGTTGAGTGCCTTCAAAGTTAGAACATTGTACCCGCATACTTTAATGCATCTGCCACAACCGATACATTTATCCTTGTCAATTTCTTGAGCAAATTTTGGTGTCCAAGTCTTACCGCCAAATGTTAAACCTGTTAGTTGTGCCATGAAAGAACTCCGGGCAGTTTTGCCTAGTAATTTGTTGGTACTTTTATCTTCATAGTATCCTAATCTTTTCTGTTTTTGATATTAGATAATTAATTTTCTTCATCAAATTTTGATATTTTTTGGCAGAAGCTTACTTTGTTTTTTAATTGCAATTCAATAGATGAAATTTATTGCCAATAACTATTATGCAGCCCTGAATAGTAAAATGCTTATCTAGCAGTCTTTACAGCATTTAATTAGCAGTCTTAGTTTCAGACTTAAATAACAATAGCTTACTCAAAATAATCAAGGAGTGAATAGTATTTACAGCGGATGCAACTATATTCATAAAAGTGATGAGACTGTTTTTCAAATATTTCAGTTTTTAGGCAAAAATATTTATCTTGAACAGTATTTATATATACAAATTCACATGTTTTTAAGTTACATTTTGATATATGCGTTGTGTATTATGTAAGCTTATTTTCCTCAATTTAGTACTCGTTTAAATATGTATATGAATGCTGATAAACTAAATATTATCTTTTGACTTTATTTCACACTCTCAAACTGAGATAATTACGAAAAAAAGTGTAACCTTTATAGCAGAATATTAGTACCTATTAAATATTAAAATTATTAATAACTCAGATGCAGGCTAATCGTAATAAGTTGAGATGGTTCTCCATAACACTGTGGGTAAGGTTTTGTCTTCAAAAAGAGATTGTTGGCGAAATATCTATTTAAGGAAGTATTAAGAATTCTTTCTAAGCTCATAATGAACAAACTTATTAATTGATTTATGAAATGTATAGTTAATAAGAAGTAATATTAGGCTCAGCTTAAAAGACTTAAATAGCTACCAATTGGATGCGGAGTCAGAATATGGATGTGGGTAGTTAGTGTGGTGAGGAAAGATTATTCTTACCTGAAAGATAATTTGGTAGCGAGTCATAAATAAACAGGACACATCCCAGTACCTTTCAATTAAGTAGGAAAGGTTCAAGGAAAAGGTTTGAATTTACTCCTTACCTGTTCACCCCTTCGGAGTGATGCCTCCGGCACGCCAAAGGCGAACGCCAGTCGCTCATGGGGGAAAGCACGCCAGTTCCTTCAACGGGGGGAACCCCCGCAACGGACTGGCTCCCCAAGACTGCGCTGGCTCACGTTTTCTCAGACTACAAAGGACGTAGTTACACTTATCCAAAAAGTATTGGGACATATCCAGGGGAGAACTGAGCCTGACATCTCAACGATTAGAGTGGGAAAAGAGCCAAATGCCTTATACAATTCCTAACAACAGTTGCGTTGGATGTGACAATTGCCGTCCCCAATGTCCTACGGGTGCAATCAAACTAGAGAATGATGAATACTGGATCGACCCTTTTCTGTGTAACAATTGCGAGGGTTATTACCCAGAACCGCAATGTGTAATGGCTTGTCCAACTAAGTCTCCCATCCCCTTGCAGGCCAAAAAAGGGAGATGCAAAGTTGAGCCAAGAGATGCTACTAGTTCGGACTTGTTTTCTAACGGGAAAAATAACCCATTTGCATCAGCGATCGCGATTTGGGAAGCTTGTAACGTACTAGCGCAGCGAACATCCTTACATTGGGAAAGCGATGAAGAGGGTTATATGTCTTATGGGCGACAAGTTAACCAAGGCCGAGGAGCGATCGCCTTTCATATCCAAGATCCACTCAACGTTAGCGATCGGGCCACAGACTTAGGAGCGATCGAAGCACTGGACATCAGAGCCGCTTGCATCCATCTGATTTTTGCAGCTTATGCTACAGCCTTAGATCAGCCTTGGGAGCAGGAATTTACCATTGACGAGCGGCAAATTGAAAAATATTTGGGGATGGAAAAACGCAAAGACTTGAGCAAAAATGCCAAGTTGGCGTTAATGAAAAACATAGTGCAGCAAGCTTGCTCACTGATCATTTCCATTGACTGGCCGCAACAAGGACGAGTGAATGGATTCTCAGTTAAGGAAAGCCGCTTGTGGCACTTGGTAGACGTTCAGCATCACTTTCAAGAAGACAATCTAGGATGTAAATATCTTGTCGGACTAACTTTTAAAGTAAAACCGGGTATATGGGCACAGTATTTCTTAAACAAACAAGCATGTAAAGAGCGAACCGCATTCTATCAATACGGCAATCTCCCCAAAACGCTGTTAACAACAGTAATGAGCATTTGGCAGCAACATGAAGGAGCAGTAAGACTAATGCTGTGGTTGCTGTTTAAAACCAAAATGGGTAAAGAACAACGCATCACTGTTCCTACCCTGCTGCGTGTTGCTTATGGTGAGGAAAAAGTCACCCTGGCCTCCCGACAACGAGAAGAACGCAAGCGCCTGCTGCGAACTTTTGAAAGTGATTTGGAAGTTCTCAATCACTATGGAATGAAGCCAATTTTTGACCCAGTTACTTACCCACTAGAAATTCAACCATTGTGGGCGAAGTTAGTTGATCTTCCCGAAGATCCAGATGAAGCGTTGGAATTTTGGACTAATGACGGCGGTGGTGAAACTCGTCTCACAGACACAGGGCCCCGTGGTAAGTGGAATCTGCTGATGAACGCGCGGATTTTGGCCTTTGAACTACCAGCAGAATGGGAACAGCAAGTTTCAGAATCGGAAAAAAAGCAGCGGCGAACTGCTAAAACCAGAAGGAAGCCCAAAAATACAGGCGATTTGTTGGGTGAACAGATTTTGCAAGCCCGAAAAAATTTGAATCTCTCCCAAAGAGAATTAGCAAAGCTCACAGGTAAAAGTCAAAGCTGGATTCGAGATGTGGAAAATGGTCGCTTAAAAGCTAAGTTAGAAGACCAAATATTGCTACGAAAAGTGCTAAATATGGTCTAATCTAGACAGCGATCGCGAAAAGACCCAATGGTACTTACAACGCTATAGAATTCCTATTTTATTTTTGAAAAAACTGCGTACATCTCTAACTCCCCTTTTTCCCATCCCCCATCCCCCATCCCTACGAGTCAGTTCACGAATCAAATCGGATTACTATATGTGGCCCATCTGCCAGCTGCGGGTGAAATAGTTTTTTTGACCCCAGCTGGTATAACCGTGCTGGGATAGAACAAGTTATAGAGGTGTCCCAGAAGGCTGTTGCACGCTATTGTTAACAGTTTTTGCTTCTACAAAAGCTTCTCGACCTGTAATCAATCTAGAGCGACGATTACGAGTGATATAATTCCATGCCCACTGAAATACTACTAGTAATTTGGTATCAAACTCGATTAAGAAGTAGATGTGAACTAATAGCCAAAATGCCCAAGCAATAAAACCTGTGAGTTTGATTAAGCCTAAATCTACAACAGCTAAATTTTGCCCAATCATCGCCAAACTACCCACATCGTTGTAATGAAATGGTGGCAAAGTCTTACCTTGAAGCCGTCGTTGAATTAGTTTACCTACATACTCTCCTTGTTGTTTAGCTACGGGTGCAACACCAGGTAAGACTTTACTATCTTGGTGGGAGAAGTTGGCTAAATCTCCAATTACGAAAATGTTGTCATAACCCTCGATAGACAAGTCAGGTTCTACAATTACCCGCCCAGAGTAATCGCACTCTACACCTGTAGTTTCTGCTAAGACTTTCCCCATTGGGGAACCTTGAACACCTGCTGCCCACAATATAGTTTTTGAGGCAATTTCTGTAAATTCATTGTCTTGCTTGAAAGTAACAATATCACCTTCAATGTTTGTCACCCTGGTGTGAGTGTGGAGTTCTACACCCAATTTTTGCAAGGATACTGCTGCTGATGCCGATAACTCTGACGCCATGTGTGGGAGGATGCGAGGGCCCCCCTGTAATAGTAAAATCTTTGTTTCTGAGGTGTCGATGCTGCGGAAATCTTCTTTGAGAGTTTTGTATGCCAATTCGGCGATCGCACCTCCTAATTCTACACCGGTGGGGCCACCCCCCACAATCACAAAGCTCAACCAAGCACGGCGTTTTTCAGGATCAGTTTCTTTCTCTGCTGCTTCAAATGCACCAAATATCCGGCGACGCATTTCTATGGCATCTTCCACAGTTTTCAAGCCCGGAGCAACTTCTTCCCATTTATCCTTACCAAAATAGGAATGGTTCGCACCTGTGGCAACAATTAATGTATCATAAGGTACTACTTCATCACCCAGAATAACTTGTTGCGCTTTTGGATCAATATCATTTACTTCTCCCAACAACACCTTTGTATTCTTGCTTTTGCTGAATACAGATCGCAATGGTGCGGAAATATCAGAAGGTGATAGCGTACCTGTGGCAACTTGATATAAAAGCGGCTGAAATAGGTGAAAGTTACGTTTATCAATGAGAGTAACATTTACATTCGCTGCATTCAGAGCCTTTGCTGCATACAGTCCACCAAAACCACCACCAACGATAACAACCTGATGTGGTGCATTCTTATCAAGTGAGACTACCATTAGAAATATTTCCTTGTGTTAAGAAGTTGTAACTATTCTTAACAAAGATGTAACAGCATTATGATGATGGTTGCTGTTTATTTAGAACAATTGAAAAAATAATAAAAGTAGTCAAAGTTAGTAATAAATCATTATTAAGAGGTAACAGTTTATTCCAAAGTTCCTGTTGATGTTGAAAGAACTTTACTAGAAAAACTGTATCAAATTCTAAGTGAGGCGCTACCCTCAAATTTTCGCCGCAGAGATTTAGGGGTAAAAGTATTGGTGGCATAAGTTACACCAGCTAGGCCAATTTTACCACGCTTTAGGAGATGAAAAGAAGATTTGAACTTACTAAGATTACTATAGGAATCATATTTGATTTCTGAAAAAAATTCAGTACATCTTTATTACTTCTTCTCCATGCCCCATTCCCCATTCCCCATTCCCCATTCCCCATTCTC
>NZ_JADEXR010000039.1 GCF_015206995.1 aff. Roholtiella sp. LEGE 12411
GGGCATGGGGCGTGGGGAAGAAGTAATAAAGGTGTACTGAATTTTTTTCAAAAATCAAATATTAGTCCTATAGAGAAATGGTATTAACTATTCAATCCAGTATAAAAATTTTAGATTGCTTAAGGGGACGAAGTACTTTATTAAATCTGTGTCTCATTTTTATTTATGATTTATTTTACCGCGATCGCAGTGAAACAAATCACGGTGTTATACAAATTATGCAAAGCGTCTTCCTAGTTTTTTCGACCCTGCGACAGCACATCTAAAGTCAATATGAAAATTGCATATCTAGTTAATCAGTATCCCAAAGTCAGCCACAGCTTTATCCGGCGCGAAATTGCTGCGATTGAAGCTTGTGGTCTTTCAGTAGCACGCTTTTCAATTCGCTCGTGTGAATCTGAACTGATTGACCCAGAAGACAAACTGGAATTTCAGAAAACTCAAATAGTTTTGAGTGTAGGCTTATTAGGTTTACTGTTTAACCTATTAAGCGTTGCTATTACCAGACTCATTCCTTGGCTAAAAGGTTTACTGTTAGCGATCAAACTTGGCAGATCTTCAGAACAAGGCGTTCTCTACCATATTATCTACTTAGCTGAAGCTTGCATTCTGCTGAATTGGTTTCGTCAATCAGGCGTAACTCACCTACATGCTCACTTTGGAACCAATCCCACTACCGTGGCGATGTTATGTCAGGCCATAGGTGGCCCTCCCTATAGTTTTACAGTTCATGGCCCATACGAATTTGATCGAGCCGAGAGTTTAGCCCTGGCGGAAAAAATCAATCGTGCTGCGTTTGTTGTTACTGTTAGCAACTTCAGCAGAGGTCAGCTTTATCGCTGGTGTAGCTACCAACAGTGGGACAAGATTCATGTAATTCGTTGTGGTCTAGACAATAACTTTTTCAATCAACCAATAGTAGCAATCACATCCGAACCAAATTTAGTCTGTGTTGGCCGCCTTTGTGAAGAAAAAGGTCAACTGCTATTACTAAAAGCAGTTAAGCAACTCAGTTCGGAAAACTTACAGTGTAACTTAACTCTAGTAGGTGACGGGCCTTTGAGACAGACAATAGAAACTCTTATTAAAGACTACGGTTTGGAACAGCAAGTAAAGATTACTGGTTGGGCTAGTGGTGCTGAGGTTCAAAAACATATTATGAATTCTCGTGCTTTAATTCTAGCTAGCTTTGCAGAGGGGCTACCTGTAGTCATCATGGAAGCATTAGCATTAGAGCGTCCGGTAGTTAGTACATATATTGCTGGAATTCCAGAATTGGTAAAACCGGGAGTCAACGGCTGGCTTGTACCATCCGGTTCCGTTGAATCTTTAGCAGCAGCAATACGTGAAGTACTGCAACTTCCAACAGAAAAACTTGAGCAAATGGGTAAAGCCGGAATCACTGCTGTTAAAAAACAGCACAATATTGCACAAGAAGCAAGCCAATTAGCAAATCTATTTCAACATAGCTAAGTTAAATTTTTCATCAATTATGACATCTGTAAAAAAGCTTGCTGTTCGTGGTGCAATCTGGACAATTGCGGGTTATGGAACTGCTCAAATCTTAAGATTTGGGAGTAATTTGATTCTGACTCGCCTGCTAGTACCAGAGTATTTTGGTTTGATGGCTGTGGTTAATACTTTGAGAGCAGGTATTGATCTATTCTCAGACATCGGTATTCCTCAAAGCATCATTCATAATAAACGGGGTGATGAACCAACTTTTCTGAATACTGCTTGGACACTGCAAGTAATACGTGGCTGGGTACTCTGGTTGATCTTTCTATTAATTACCTTGCCTATTGCAAACTTATACAATGACCAACGTCTGCTTTGGCTAATTCCCTTTGTCGGACTGTCGTCAGTTTTTGATGGATTCGGTTCTAATGCCATACATACTCTCTACCGACGCATAGATTTGGGTAAGTTAACCAAATTTGATCTGTGCATACAGGTATTGAGTCTGGCTACTTTAATTTTTTGTGCTTGGTTAAGTCCAAGTATGTTGGCTTTAGCTATTGGAGTAGTAGCAGGATCAATATACAGAATGGTGGGTAGCCATTGGTTGATACCAGGATATTCCAATCGATTCGCTTGGGATCGAGATGCTGTTAAAGAGATAGTATCCTTTGGGAGATGGATGTTTGTCGCCACAGGGGTGACATTTTTGAATGAGCAAGCCGATCGCTTAATTCTTGCTAAGCTGCTAGCTTTTCGACTTTTAGGTGTATACACCATAGCTTATAGTCTGGCAGCGATACCTAGAGAAATTGTGAAAAATCTCAGCTATAAAGTTATTTTTCCGACGATTTCCCAACAAATTGACCTACCACGAGCAAGCTTGCTAAGCAAAATTCTCCGCCAACGTCAGATCATATTGCTTGGGTTTGCG
The DNA here is from genome assembly GCF_015206995.1 of aff. Roholtiella sp. LEGE 12411. Taxonomy (GTDB): domain Bacteria; phylum Cyanobacteriota; class Cyanobacteriia; order Cyanobacteriales; family Nostocaceae; genus Komarekiella. The sequence goes on from NZ_JADEXR010000039.1 coordinate 2,393, forward strand.
ATGTTATTAGCTACTTTGGTGACTGTTGGTGATTTAGTTATTGGAGTACTTTATGACCAAAGGTATGTCGAAGCAACGTGGATGATGCCAATTTTGTGCTGCGGCATTTGGTTTTCAGTATTATATTACACCATCAGTCCGGCTTTATTGGCGATCGGGAAGCCTTTGTATTCAGCCCAAAGTAATCTAGCTGGGTTTGTGATGATTGGCTTGGGATTACCCATAGCATTTTTCCATTTTGGCACCGTTGGAGCAATTGTTGTAATTGCAGTCAGCGATTTGCCTTTGTATCTAGTCAATCTTTATGCGCTTTGGCGAGAACAACTGTTTTGTCTAGTTCAGGATATTCAAAGTACTGCCTTTTTTATCATCATATTGACTCTACTTCTTAGCATCAGGAACCATCTGGGATTTGGGCTACCAATTCAAGCACTCTTTTAGCTAAAGACTTCCCAGTAATCAATTATCCTAAACGATTCATTGATGATTTTATTGATAGCGATCGCCATCAAACAGTTATCAGTTTTAAATATTCACTGAGTTATTGATTATTGAGATGATAAATGTTATTATCTGATTGATGATAAAATCGTTAAAATACCCAAAAAACTTAATACTTACAACGAAATATATGCAGACTCTAAAGCGATCAGTAAAACAACTGTTAGGTCAGTCTTTAGTTAACAATTTTAGGCTCTGGAGGCAAAAACAAACCCACAAAGAGCTAGTTGGTAAGTCTTCAAAAGAAATATTTACTTCATTCTATGAAAAGGATCATTGGGGTGATAGGGAATCAAAATCAGGGCCCGGTTCATCAGAGTTTGAAACTAGACAAATTCGCCGGATTTTACCTGAACTAATACAAGAGCTTAATATTAATGTCCTCTTGGATGTACCCTGTGGGGATTTCAACTGGATGAAATCCATTGATTTGGGAAATTGTAACTATATTGGTGGAGACATTGTTAAAGAACTAATCAAAAACAATCAAAATCAATTTGAAAGTTCAAAACGAGTTTTTTTTGAATGTGACATCACAAAGGATGAACTTCCTAACGCTGATTTGATTCTTTGCCGAGACTGTCTTTTTCACCTGTCATTTGAGGATATCTTCGCAGCAATAGGAAATTTTAAAACAAGTAAATCGAAATACTTACTTACTACCACTCATCCTGACACTGTAGAAAACTTTCCTATACTAACAGGTGGTTATCGTGGTCTTAATATGTGCCTTGAACCCTTTAATTTTCCGACACCATTAAAACTCATTTATGAGAGACGTGATGCAGGTTTTGCCGACATAGATAAATGCTTGGGTCTTTGGAAGCTGAGTGATTTGTGACTTGTACAATAACAAGAGTAGAGACGTAGCAATGCTACGTCTCTACTCTTGTTAGTGCCATTTACGACAGTCGTAATCTGAATTGACGTTACTAAATTACTTTACAGGCTCTCATATAAGCCAACTCTTGCCGTGACCTCTTGAAATCGATGACTTTTTTCACAGCACGAAACGCAGGCGGGGCCTCATTTTTCATCGAACCAATAGAAACGAGCCAATCAGCCACAGGTGGATGAGTTTGAGAGAGACATTCGATAAATGTATCCCAGAATGCAGGCCACATAGCATCATGGTAGTGAACTATCTTGGCTGCTTTGAGTTTTTCTTCAGTGTACCAATCCTTGTGTGTCTTACTACCCATCCCATAGTTGTGAGAATAAGGCAACCCCCGCCAAGGAATTCCCATCTTGACCATAGTCAAACCAAGAGCAACTTGGTCGTTGAAAAAGAACCCACTTTTGTGGGAAGCTAGACAAGCATCAAATAATTGCAGACATGTTTGCAAATAATGCTGAGCAAAATTTGTTGAACGCCGATAAACAAAAATCCCACTATTCCAATATAGACGGATTAGTATGCCTTCCTCCTCTGTTTTAATCCAGGGGAGAGTTTCAATATCAATACCTACACATTTGCAAATCTCTTGCCAATAAGCTTCATAAGGGTCTTGTAGACCTGTAGTGCCAATATTTTTATCGGAAGCACAAGCCAGAAAACTTTCCTCTTGGTTGAGAGTGAGTTGGTCTGGTTCATCTACAATCAGTAAATCGCTATCTAGCCAGCCTATACATTCAGTTTGAGCAAGCTCCTCTACAGCAACTAGAGCTGAAGGTTTATTCAAAAATTTGTTCCAAGCATATTTGTCATTTTTTTGAAAATAGAGATATTTCACTTGGAATTGCTCAAAAATTTGATGTGTCTGCTTCGCAAGAGGAGGGCCAAAGCGAGGAGTTACGGCATATATAGGTGCATCAGCAAACTTTCCTCCCCACCGACGCAGGCTTTCTATCATACGCACTGTTTGCGTCTCCAGCGAGCCTGACTCAACACAGCACACAAAAGTAGTTTGTAAATTTTTAGTCATCATTTTTGTTCTCAATTTTGGTATAGTAAAATCTAATGCCACATAGACTTCGGCTATTATTTGTTAATGGCGATCGCCTAGCTCAATCTATAATTAACTAATGTTACTCACTTAAGTTTTTCGGATTTGTTTATTTTTTCGCAAATTCCATTTACCTACCAAATTACTAGCTGGTCTTGTTTGCTGCACAGAAAGAACAACTGTGATAAATAATGTCCAATATATATTGCTTAAACGCAGCAAATAACTCTCTGTCATGTTATTCATCGCTAAAAAAATTAGAAATCCCAGAGGCCACATATCCTCTGGGTTATTTGTAGCATAAGCTTGTTTTATTGACCTCATAAATGCTGTAAAATAAATAATTATAAAAATGAATAAACCTATGTAACCAACATCAAGTGTTATATCTATGAAACCATTGTGAGCATGAGGTAAAATCAGACCATAGCCAAGTGTTTGACCTGCTTCTGCTGCGTACTTACTTTGATGTGACCAAAATGCGCTACGTCCATAACCTAACCAAGGTTTATCCTCAAGTTTCATAAAAATAAAATTCCAAATTAATGTCCGTCCTGTTAAAGTCGGATCTCTTCCCAAGCTAGTTATGAGAGTTGCCCAATTACTAATAACTAATGTGCCCACACATCCCAGAATTAGAATGCCTATATCTAAAAAAAGTACAGTTACCTTTCCTCGCCAACGAAATTTTCGATAAAAAGACAGAATCAACACCAGAATTGAACAAACAACTAGAGATGTTTTAGACGTACAAAGTAGGATCATTGCTAATGCTATAGCAATACCAATTTTCTGATAAATGCGAGATCTTGGGTTATCAATAGGCAGGAGAAAAAGCGCTAATGAATTTATAATCATCATCGAACCAAAAGTATTTTTATAATCGTATATTCCTCGCCAAGCTCCATTATGATCTCTTTCATGTATGGCGATAGCAGGTATGAATAGAGCAAAAAAAATACTTAATAAGGCTCCGATACTAAAGGTCAATGCTACTAGTTTTACTTGCTCTTTTAAACTAAATCGTGTAGCAAAATATAAGCCAAATGAGGTCATTTGTAAAACCTCGCGGTTATTGCTCAACGTTTCTGAGTAAACATCTGACCAAAGAAACGATAAAAGGATAATTGCTGTCAATATCCAGAGTAACTTTTCTCTGTTGGCTGTACGTAAAGCGCTTTTCCAATCGAGGCAAATTATTAAAAGTGAAGTTACCCAGATAAAATATCTGATTGCTGTTCTAATAAAACTTGGAAGTAACGCTCCGGTGAATAATGTTAAGCCAATGTCAAAAGCTCCTGTAAAAAAAGTTAACCCTACAATTACAAACACCTTTTCAGCAATTTTCCAAAACTGTTTTTTAATCAATTTAGTTTTTAAATTAGTGGTTGAATTATACACAATAAATTCTCTAAAATTTATGTTTTTTTGCCCTTATTTCTATAGTAATACTCTTTTAGTTATGAACACTTCGCAGAGGCTATTAACTGTTTACTGTCAATCCCTAATAGTCAAAGACCAAAACAAAGCACTGACGAATTATTTAGGATTGCTAAAGATATAAAAAATATAAATATTCTGACCAAAATGAGCCAAATAACATGATTATATAAAGGATACTCACACATCTTAACTAGTAGTTATCGTTTTTTTTTAAGAATAAGGTTATTGTTCATCATTCTACGCCTATTCTCTTGATGTTAGATAATTATAGATTCCTGAACTCAATCGGTGTTCAGATAACCAATACTGATTTTCAGGTGAATCATTGAGCCAACGATTAATGAGTTCAGCCCATTTTACAGGAATTTGCAATTGATTCCAAGCATCGTAAGAAGCCTGGGAAAGGCTTTGATAAAGTTGGGGGCTGGAAATAAGTTTTTCAACAGATGCTGCCAATGCTGTTGAGTCGCCAGCAGGAAAAATCATGGCGTTAATACCGTTTTGTAAATTACCTTTAAACATGGGATGATTAGAAGCAACTATAGGCGTATGAACGCAAAAAGCCTCATAAATTGTAAAAGGACATGCCTCTGGATATTCATGTCTGCTTGGTACTATAACAATATCTGCTTCTCTCATCAAGTTCATCACTGTATGATTCGGAATTAACCCGATAAATTTAACACTCTCTTCAATATTTAATTGTTTAGCTCGCTTAGTAAAATAATCAATTTCTCCGCTACCGGCTACTTGCAAATTTACTAATAAATTTCTAGTTTTCAATTTAGCTACGGCTTCTAAAAGGTCGCCAACACCTTTAACTTCAGTAACGGCACCAACATAAACTAAATTCCATGTCTCTACATTTTTTCTAATTTTCTTTAGTGAAAAACAATCAGGTGTGATCTGATGAATCCAATCATAAGGAATAATTTTATCAGGATTTACTCCTATTTCTTTAAGTGATAAACAAGCATTAGTACCGTGATTAGCAACCCATTCAATTTGCTGATTATTTAATAAACTAGCCAATAAATAGTTTTTAACTTTTCGGCGTAATGTGTTATTTAAAAAAGAATCTGCAAACAAACAAATAGTTCGGATTTTATTTTTAATTGCCCAATTAATTATGGCTGGAATTGGTGTATGAATAACCAAATGTGTAGGCTTTTGTTCTTCAATTAATTTTAAAATATCTTGTTTATGTTTATATGGATCAAGTCCTGCTCCAACTGCACGTAATCCATCTTGAAGAACCTCGTTGTAAAAAGTTTTTGTTTGGCAGCATAATAAGGTAGCCTCTCCAATTTGCTTACCAATTTCAGCCATAGAATCAATTACATACTTTTGAGCATGATAGGTTTCAAATCCATTTCTCTCGATACGCTGAAAAGCTTCACGATAATCGCCACCATACTGTACAATCAATAAGCGCATTTAAACATACCTCAATATTGGGGATATCCAAATTAAAAAATGTCCTGATATCTCATAAATATTTTGGGCAAAGCGAAGATATATTGGCGCTGTCATCCTTAGTTTGGGGTAAGAGCTACGGCGGGACTTTTTTTGCCTGTGCATTGGATGGAAAAAGCAAGTTAAGACACAGATTTAAGGATGCGACGTTTTTGGTTAGAACCTGTGATTTTTAAAGCGAAAACTTCAAGTTTTTGGTAAAAAGATTGTGGCAAAACTAACAGAGAATAAGCAGCAGCCAAAGTAATCAGTGTACGACGTGGTTCTTCTAGCAGGATGCGCCAATGAGTTGATAAGGCTTGGTGGATAAGTTCTACAGCTGTTGAACCTGCTTTTAAAGTGACTGCCCTTCTAGCTAAATGGCGTAGTTGATAAGCCATAGCGATGTCTCTCAAATTAGCCATTTCTGTAGGAGCATATTCAGAGGCTTTTTCTAGCATCTTTACCCAGGAATTTAACTTTTTGACTAGTTGTGCTGAATACCCCTGTGAATTTACCCGATAGAGCGTCAGAGGTTCAGGAATACCCTCAATCTTCCATTTTGTTTTAACAGCAATACGTAGCCAACACTCCACATCTTCTGATGGATGTAGTAGCCTATCGTCATCAAAATAAAAGTCTTCTACAACACCATAAAGATTGTCTAAAAATTTAATTTCATCAAAAACTTCCCGCCGAATCACTGCCACCGAGCCATTACCAATTGGGGTGCGACAAAGTAAATCAACTAGACTAATTCCTTCAAGTTTAGTAATTTGATATATACCCAAAGGATTATCAGCCTCATCAATGAATGCAGAGCGACAAAAACTAACTCCTACAGATGGTGAACTATCTAGATGCCAAACATGTTTTGCGAGCTTTTCTGGCAACCACAAGTCATCTGAATCCAAAAAAGCTAAATATTCTCCTGTAGCGTGACGGATGCCAGTGTTTCTAGCCGCTGCAACTCCTAAATTGCTCTGACGAATAATCTGAATTCTGGGGTCTGTAAATTGCTGACAAATTTCAATACTTTTATCAGGAGAGCCGTCATCAATTAGTAAAAGTTGAAAATTTGTATAGGTCTGAGCGAGAACAGATTGCACCGTAGCCGCTATATATTTCTCAACTTTGTAAACGGGAATAATAACAGATACTTTTTTCATTGTAAAAATCTCTAATTATCAAAAGTATTCTTATATTTAATCAAGTTCACCTCTTTTAACATTGATTATTTTTGCAGGTATCCCAACTGCTGTTGCTCTTACTGGAACATCGCATAGTACCACAGCATTAGCACCAATATTTGCACCATCCCCAATAGTGACGTTGCCAAATATTTTCGCACCAGCACCAACATTGACACGTTTACCTAAATTCGGTGCATCAAAAGGACGATTGAGATAACGGTTTCCTAAAGTAACACCTTGGCGAATAATGCAATCATCACCAATCAAACAGTTTCCATGAATTACAATCGCTCCTTGGTGTTCAATAATCACGCGGCGACCAAGTTGGACGGTGTAAGGTAATTCAATACCATAAGTGTTGCGAACTTTACGAAATAACATTCTATAGAGGATGCTGAAGGGTGCGCGAAGAAGTTTAGGTTGAATCTTCATCCTCCATACTCCAAAACGCTGAATCGCTACCGCTCTGAACCCTGGCTTAGTCCAATCCCGTCCATGAGCAATCCAGTCTTCTTTGATTTGTTGCCAAAGACTTAAAGCCGGAACTTCCTCTGCGCTTGCATTTATTTTTAACTCCAGTTGTGTATCCATCACAAGGTTCCTATTTCAGTTTCTTTTGATTAGCTATGCCAACCGAAGTTGTTTAGCAAACTTACGAATTTTTTAAGTTGACATTAGTTAACTGTTACCTATATTTAATATTAAGTAATTAGATAAAGTTTACGATAATGGTGCAGTATCTACCTTTTCAACACTGTTTTCTGATCGCGGACTATTGTAATAAAAATAATTATCAGGTTCCTGCTTGATATTGACAGCATTGGTAACAATGCCTAAGATATTAGCCTCAGAAAGTGACAGCAGAGACTTGGCGGCTGCAACACTAGTTGAATCTACAACACCAGGTCTGACGACAACTAAAACTCCATCCGCCATCTTACCTAAAACTGCTGCTTCAGCAGTTCCCATTAGATGAGGGGTATCAAAAATAATGTAATCATATTGTTGAGACAACTGGTCAATCAGAGTAGTCAGACGCTCTGAGTCAATCAATGCCAAAGGATTAGGTGGTATAACTCCAGCTGTAAGGACAGATAAACAAGGTGTGATTTGTTGCACAATCTGAGAGAATTCATTCTGACCAACCATAACATTGCTCAAACCCACGGAGTTGATTAAACCCCAAAAGTGATGTTGAGATGGCTGACGCATATCTGCATCAACTAACAGTACTCGTCGTCCTGCTTGAGCCATTACCATAGCTAAGTTAGCCGAAATTTCTGATTTTCCCTCTCCAGCCACAGAACTAGTAACAACAATTGTGCGAACTTTTTTATCTAAACTAATAAACTTGAGATTTGCCTGAAGCATTTGGTATGCTTCGTGAATTACTGAGCGAGGAGATGTTGCAACAATAATTCTGCGGGAAAATCTTTCACAGGTTATATCTTCAGTCTCCGATGTATTATTGCTTTCAAAAGCGGGAATGAGCCCCAACAAAGTATAACCAAAAAGCTCCTCTGCTTCCTTAGATGTTTTCACACTCCTATCAATTAAATCAACAAAAAATGCGGCTGCTATACCTAATAATAAACCTACAAATCCCCCGCCTATTAAAATCAGCATCTTACTTTTTGTAGCTGCTGGATTTCTACCAGCTTCAGCATATTGCAACACACGCGCATTACCGATAGTTTGATTTTCTGCTACTTTAATTTCTTGCAATCTTGTCAAGAGATTTTCATAGCTTTTTTGAGATACTAACAGATTACGGCTAAGTTCTCCTTCCTTTTTTTCTAAGTTTGGCATGACATCTGCTCTCTGAGCATACGATTGCCTAATGCTAGAAATAGATGCTATTTTGTTTTCTAATCCCAAGCGTTGTGACTGTAGTTTCACAAAATCTGATGCTAAATCTTGCTTGAGTTTTCCCATTTGTAATTTAGTAGGAGCAAGCTTGATTGGATATCCTAAAGACTCGGTAGTACGCTGCTGTAATAAAGCTTTTAAAGCTACTTCTTGGGTTTTTAGGTTAATTATAGATGGATTTATTTCTGTGTAACGCGCTCTTTGATTTGCTAGCTGTGTTTGAACTTTTTGCAGTTCGGACAGTACTTCTTGTACACCAGATGCTTGACTTAAAGAGGTAATATTTACAGCTTGTCCTTCATCAAGATTTAGTTGACGACGTATTTGTTTCTCCTGAGTACTTAAATCTGCGAGTTGAGAGCGAGCACTATTTAATTCCTCATCAAGAGCAAGAATAGCTTTAACTGTGCCACTCGTTTCTTCTTGCAAATCAATAACTTGATTTTGAGTCTTAAACCGACGCAAAGCTTCAGCAGCCATATCTAACTCTGTTTTCGCCCGTGGTAACTGTTTTTGAATAAATGTACCCGCTGCGATCGCCTCTGAACGGTTAGTTATAATATTATTGGCAATATAAGATTTCATCACCTCATTAACTATCTCTGTGGCCATTTTAGGGTCTTCAGATATATGAGAAATATCAAATCCATCAGTACCGATAATTCTCTCAACCTTGATGACAAGTGACTCAGGCTTAAGAGGATTACCTGTTTGATCTTCAAGCTTGAGAGTATTTATTACCTCTTTCTTAATGGTTTCAGACTGCACTAGCAAGGCTTGTGTGTCTAAAGGATTAGATGCATTATTAGACCCAATTGATTCTAGATGCCCTATTTTTTCTCCAACTCCTGTCAGAGATGAGGTGCGATTTAATTGAAACATCAACTTCCCACTTGCTTCATACGTGGTTGGTTGCATGAAGAAATTAGCCCCACCCAATGCAGCAAAAGCCACAAATACTCCTGAAACTATCAACCAGTGACGTTTAAAAACGAGTAAATATTTTTGAATATTTATTTCATCAGGATAGTTTGTATTATCCATATCAGTTACTTATTTGTAGATGAATGGGTAGTTGGAGCTATTTATAATCTTTGGATATAAATGGCTTAACTTATATGAAGTTATTACAAAAATGAGGGGCAATTTTAGGAACACAGGCAAACAAGAAAATTAACTCTAAAGTTAGAGGATACATAATAGAAGACAGAAGGAATTTATCCTCTTGCTTGAGGCTCAAATTATCTAGTGATTAGTAGAGAGCAAAAGTTTAAGTATATCACTTATTTCAAGTGGTTTCAATTCAGTAAGGATCAAATCTCCTTCGTAATTGTTCTTTTTACTTTTGCTTTCTACTTCCTGCAAGATGCTTTCTTCAATTATTTTCACCTTTACCCAGCTCGTGAAAAGGATTTTTATAAAGCTGCAACTTTTGCTGCATTATTAAAAATAAAAATGGAATGGCATCAAACAGATATCTTTTCCAAAGTCGCTTAGGTTCACTTAAAAGCCGATAGAGCCACTCAAGTCCAACTTCACTCATCCATTTTGGCGATCGCTTGCAATTCTCTGCTTCAAAGTTAATGGTCGCACCAATTGCCAAGAATATTCTAATTTTCTTTAATTGCTTTCTATATTTAGCAATCCACATTTCTTGCTTGGGAGCGCCTACGCCAATTGCCAGAACTGTGGCCTCAGAAGAGTTAATAAGGTTGACAATTTCCTGACACTCTTTCTCACTATTCTCAAATCCAAATGAGGGTGAGTGGGTAGCAACAACTATATCCCGACCAACCTTTGCATTAATTTTCTGCTGAGCAGTATTAACCACTTTTGTTTCAGATCCTAGCAAAAATATTTTTATACTCTTATCATGTTTATAACGATTATAAAAAGCTGGAAATAAATCCGAACCTGAAATTTTTTCCTTAACTCGTATATTGAGAAAACGAGCTACATACATTAATATCTTGCTATCACATACTACATAGTCTGCTTGTTTATACACGTGGTAAAAGTCTTGATTCTTTTGCAATTGCATAATGTGATTCACATTGGGCGTAAATACAACACCACTGTCTTGCAAATTTTCCAATAATTCAGCCATTGTGATGTTATTAATGGCCACATTCAACACTTTTACTTGTCTCATAATCACTGTTAAAACAACCACGCCATAATCAAAAATGTTATTAAAAACTAGCCAAATCAGTGATTTTGTTGAGGGAAAGACACACATCAGGCATAAATAAAAACAGAAAAACTGTTTTTACTTCAATAACTCAGGGAATTTAAAAAGTATAAACTTTAGTCAATTACTTAATCACATACGTGTATTTGCTAGCTTACTTAAGCATATTATACCTTTTTCTTAAAATCACAAATAGTTAATATAAAGTTAATATGTGGAAATATCAGCTTTTGCTGAAGAAAAAGTAAAGTTTATTAGCACAATTGACCAATTAGGCCAAGCGACCTTACGGGTAATCTGAGTTTTAGCGTCAATACACAAAATGTTGTCATTCCTAGCTGCTTCTCACAAAATCTCAGTAATTTTGCTGTATACAGCTATGCCATCTATGTTTATTCTTTCCTTGTAGGATTCCACAAAGTTCCCTTGTTTTGCCCTGTTAATATGACTACCAAGAAAAATCTTAACTTCTGTAACCCTTCCTCGGTTCTTCTTTTAATTTCGACCCTTTTATCTACTCTCTTCTTAAAATCTTGTTGGGTAGACTCTAAATTTTTTGGCACATCCGCTAGTGTAAATGCGGTAGAGGTTTCAGGTAAACTAGCTCTTAATTCAGGAACTAGCTACTACGTTTCACCAAATGGTAGTGATAATAATCCAGGTACAAAAGATAAACCCTGGAAAACCATTAGCTATGCAGTCAGCGAAAAATCTCCTGTCAAGCCAGGTTACACTGTTTTAGTTCAGCCTGGGACTTACACTGAGCTAATCACCCTTGATAAATCGGGTAATAGTGAGTCGGGTAATATTACACTCAAAGCCAACGGTAAGGTTATATTGCGTGACCCTGACTCCATTAATGGTGGCTTTGGGGAAGGAGTTATTCAGTCAAATGGCAAGGGTTATTGGGTTATTGATGGCTTCCGCATTGAAAAGACATCCTGGGCTGGAATCTCTTTGCGTAATGCCAACAACATAACTGTTAAAAACAACTATACTTATGAGACTGGTGCTTCGGGCATTATTATTCTGCCTGGAAACTACTATGGTGGTGGAGATCTCGAAGTCAGCAGTAAAGATATCAAGGTGTTGAATAACACTGTTGAAAGAGCCAATTGGAGATGGCAGGGTAACAGTTCTACAGTTGGTACACAGGAAGCATTGAGTATCTGGGGAGTTAATGGCTTTGAAGTAGGAAATAATACCCTAAAAGAAAGTAATCGCGAAGGGATTGACATCAAAGTGGGTTCTCGGAATGGCTCAGTCCACAACAATAAAGTCAGTGGCGCAGCAAAAATTTCTGGTACACCTAAAGGCTATAAAGGTGGTGCTGCCATTTACATTGATGGCAACCGTGCTGATATCTTTAACATTGATATCTACAACAACACTGTCTTCGGAAATACTGCTGATGCAATTGTCATTGCAGATGAGGTTCCTAATCAAGGCGATGTATCTAATATCCGAGTTTACAACAATGTTATCCATGGGAATGGACGTATGGGAGTGAATGGTGGTCACGGAATTCTCATTGGTCGAAATGTTCGTAACCTTGAGATTGTCAATAATACTATTGCTAAGAATGTTCAAGCCATTTCTATTGATGGTGCGTATTATACTGGCGGCTATAAGCCTCATGACATTTTAGTTCGCAACAATGTTTTTGCCGATAGTACCTATCGAAATGGGTATATTCAAGATGTTAAAAGCCTGAGATGGGATCACAATTTATTCACAAATAAGTTTGCAAATCTTTATGAAGGGGGTAGTAGAATTGAGAACTCGACAGTTTGGAATAATACTAAGGTTCAGTCGATTGGATTTGTCAACTTAAATACAAATGATTTCCGTCTTGCATCTGGTTCATTAGCAATTGATATTGGTTCCTCAGAACTTGGCGTATATGCACAGTTTGATAAGAACGGTGTGCAACGAAATAAAGGTACTGGAATTGATATAGGTGCTTATGAATATTAAAATTCTTCCGTAAGTAAGGGCACAGCAATGCTGTGCCCCTTGTGGTCTATTTACCTGAAAATAGCTGTAAATATAAGATGAACAGAGGACTTTCAGATTCAAGGTGTAACTATCAGAATGGAGTTTGGTAATTTCCTGATAACCTTTATCAGCTCATAAGCTTGTTGATAAAGCTCTCGTTTCCCTGGTAATCTGAATGCTCTTGAGCGAATGAGGATATTTTCTACTTTCCGTACTGTTCGACTACAAAGTCAACAGCACATCTGAGGGGGAACAGCCTAGTGTGGGCGTCACCAACTTGAGAAGCTTTAACATGATTTGCTTGTTCAAAAGCTGCCCCAATTTCAACAAAACAGTCTGTGTCAAACTCAATGTCGCTGTATTGTTTCCACTTTCGCTGCTTTGCTTCCAGAATAGGTGCTCCTTTTAGAACTTGCGTTGCGCCAACAGTGCGGTACTCCGCTAAATGAAAGCAGGTGTTTTGATCATAGGCGACTCCCAATAACAACACCCAAGCGTTCAAGTCATACAGGCGAGCTAAGGGAGATCCTTCACCCAATGAGTTGTCTAGGGAGTGACCTTGGACAATTACGTCTGCGTACTGTCCCCATGCGGCAAACGAAACCGTGGGATGGGAACTCCGCAGCACATCAGGCCAATCGCCTTCATTTTCTTTCCATGCTTTTGGCACTCAAGTAACTACGCCATTTGCCGAGCCATTAACTGGGCAAATAAACCTTCAACAGCAGCTAGTTCCTGAAAAGTTCCCTGTTGTACAACCCTCCCAGCCTCGAATACGTAGATGCGGTGAGCGTTACGGATGGTACTTAGTCTATGGGCGATCGCTATTCTGGTAACTTGTAATTTATCTAAACTTTCACTAACAATCGCCTGAGTTCGATTATCTAGCGCACTAGTAGCCTCATCGAATAATAAAATTCGGGGTTTTAATGCCAAAGCGCGAGCAATCAGCAGTCGCTGGCGTTGTCCCCCAGAAATATTTCCCCCGCCTTCACTAACTACGGTGTGCATTTGCATGGGCATGGCAGTGATATCATCAGCAAAACCGGCAGAACGAGATGCTTCCCAGGCCTCTTCTAGGGTAATCTGTGCGCCTGCGGCTATATTCTCGAAGATGGAAGCTGAAGTCAATTGGCTATTTTGTAAAACCACGCCAAATTGTCGGCGGACTGCATCCACATCTAATCCAGATAGGTCTTGACCATCGTAGTAAATTGCACCTGATTCTGGAGTCTCAAAGCCTAACAGCAACCTTAACATAGTCGATTTACCGCTACCCGAACTACCAACTAGGGCAATAAATTCTCCTGGTTCTGCATAGAGACTAATATCATCCAGTGTGATTTGTCCATCTTGACGGTAGCGGAAAGTAACATGGTCTACAACAATTCGCCCTTGGAGTTTGCCAGGATCAGCTTTGCTAAGGTTGACTTCTGGGATGCTGGCTAAAATTGGCTGGGTACGTTTCCACTGGGGGATGACTTGTAAAACTTCGGTAACTGTGTTGCTGAGGTTTGTAGCGCCTTGAATAAAACTACCAAAAGCCGCATTGAAGGCTAAAAAAGTACCCAATGATAAGCCGATAGTCCCTGCACTTTTGGAATCTTCCAGTAGTTGACTCGTAAACCAGAATAGTACTCCATTGGTAAGTAACGGCATCACTGCGTTAAACAGTGCGACAGCATCTTCTACTTGTTGTGTCTTTAATTCCAGCTTGATTTGTTGACTGTAGTTTTTACTCCAAAAGGCAAAAGCCCGTTCCTGTGCGCCTGCGATATGCAGTTTAGAAATACCGTTGATTAGCTGTACTGTCTGTCCAAAAATATTTCCCCTCACTTCCAGTAGGGGGCGTACCTGACGCAGCAGCAGCAACCCAGAAATTGTGGTAACGGCGATCGCAATTATTGCCACGGCAACGGCAACTAAGGCGAGTTTGGAATTGTAGTAAAATAATTGACCAAGATAAAACAGTGTAAACAAACTGCTGAATAAATTGATCAGGGTTCTACCACCCAACTGGCGGCGAATTGCACTCACGGAAGTCACACGAGAAAGTAAGTCTCCTGTGGTGTATTGACGGAAAAATGATACTGGTAAATTCAGCAGTCTGTCCCAGGTTGCAGCTTGGGTAGAAGCATCGCCAGCACTTTCTATCCGCAGCAACGCAAACCCCTGGGTTATCTGAAATAAACCTGTACCGCCAGCTGCAACCAGTAGCCCTAAGCCAATTTGCATTAATAAGCCGCGATCGCTATCTGGTATAGCATTGTCCATGATCATCGCCGTGGCTTGGGGGGTAAACATTCCTAACAATGTCACCGCAATACCCGTAAACAAAATTGTCAATACATCCTTAGCCCGTCCTTTCAGGGCAAATTGGACTAAAGTTAAAGCTTTAAATGCCTGTTCGGGCAAAGACCGATAAAACATATAAGCTATGGGAGAGACGGTTGAGGCTATGCGCTCATCCACTTGCACACGCGTCTGTGCCACTGGGTCGAATATTTCATAAGCAGTAGCAGAAACTGGTAGTAGTGCTACTGGTTGATTGTCTTGAGTGTAAGCGATCAAAGACCCGCAATCCTTCTCCCACCAATTATCTCGCAACAGCACTTGCCGCATCCGAATTCGGGAGGCGCGGACAATGGCTTCCAATGGTTCTTTGACTCGCTTGAGATTTTCCGAACGCGCCGGCGGACGAATTTTTACTCCCATAGTTCGGCCCACTGCACCAGCCGCTACTAGTAAAGGCGTACCATCTTGGAAAACATCGATCGCTTGCTGATTCAGGGTTGATGCTAGTTCGCCGAGAGCCTCCACTGTAACTTGACGGTTGAGATTTTGGCGATCGCGCCAGCGAATTAGTTCTGCTGCCGTTTCTTGCTGGTCTAAAATATCAATACAGTGTAAAATTTGAATATTAAACTGGGATATTCCTCTGCAAATAATATCTGCGTTGTCAAGATCACAAGTAGTAATAGTGGCAAATTGCACAGTATCTACAGCTTCTAGCCAGATTTGATCGCTGACTGGGAAAGTAGCTGTGGAACTACTTAGGGTAACTTGCTCAAACCCCAGAAAGTTAAGAGTTCCCGCTTTGATTTGTAACCAACTGACAACACCGGCTTCCGGTTGACAAGTTTGACCATTGGAGAGGGAAAATCTTCCACTTGCGCCTGTTTTAATTTGAATTGCAGGGGTGGGGACTTGGGAGAATGTACTACTAACTTGCCTGACCCAAGATTCTACCAAAGCGTTAGTAATTACATCACCGAAAGATTCTCGATGTAGCTGTAGCAACTCTGTCGCACCTATTGGCACTGCTAAAATCTGACGAACAGAACTAGCATCTGTCCCAAACAGTGCTTCACCTGGATGTATACTACACAGATAACGGCGAGTACCTGCAATCACCCCATTGCACAGTGTGACTGCAAACAATGCCACAGAGCCAGACTGAACCACCCAAACCCGAAAAGGGTCATTTAAAAGTATTGGTTCATTACCGTTAACTTGGTAGAGTTGCCCACCCATCGTTCCCTCACTCTGATTAAAAATCAAAAATAGTTATTTGGAATTGTGAATTATAAAAAGGCGTTGCACAAACAAAGTTACCCAGAACCCTTGTAGAGACGTAGCACTGCTACGTCTCTACGTCTCTACTGCTACGTCTCTACTTTTTCGGAGATGTCTAATGCGGGTATTGAAATCTCAAAACCCTCAATCCCTCTGCGACTCTGGGTGAGAAAAATCATCTGACAGATATGCAGCACCTATAAAATCGCCTCCCCTTCTGTCCGAATTAACCGCGAGTAAGCCCCCTCAATCTGCCACAATTGTTGATGAGTACCGCGTTGTACCACCTTTCCGCGCTCTAAAACAATGATTTCATCGCAGTCACGGATAGTACTTAAACGGTGTGCCACAATAATACAAGTGCAACCCCGCCGCCGCAGATTCTCATCAATGATTTTCTCCGTCTCTGCGTCTAAGGCACTAGTAGCTTCATCCATTACCAGGATTGAGGGGTTGTTCACCAAAGCACGAGCAATTTCTAACCTTTGTCGCTGTCCGCCGCTTAAATTGGCTGCACCCTCGATTAATTCGGCATCAAAACCTCCAGACATAGAAAGAACGACATCTTCAATAGCTGCATCTTTACAAGCTTTCATCAAGCTATTGTCTGGGACGGTAGAATCCCAAAGGGTTAAATTGTCTCTCACCGTTCCGCCAAATAGCAGGATATCTTGCTCTACCATAGCGACAGAGTTGGTCAGCAAATGCTGGGGAATCTGTTCTCTAGATGTACCATCAAACAGAATTTCCCCCGTCCATGGTTGGTAGAGTCCACTAATGAGTTTGGCGATGGTAGACTTACCAGAACCACTCCCACCTACCAAAGCAACTCGCTGTCCTGGCTTAATAGATAGGTGAAAGTTTTCTATCAGTGGAGATTCTAGGCGACTGTAGCCAAAGGTAATATCTCGCAATTCCACATACCCCTGCAATTTGCATTGAGAATTGGGGGTTGGGAAAGAATCCTTTTCTCCATTTCCCCTAATCTCCTCAATCGGGTGGTTTAGTACATCATCCAAGCGGACTAAATTACCTTCCAACTCTTGCAGAGTTGTCCCGAAGTTGACAAGATTGTTGACTGGTTCTTGAAAACTGTGGGTTAAAGCTTGAAAGGCTATTAACATACCGATACTCAGATGTCCATCCATCACCCGCAATCCACCAACTACTAATAACAACATTGAGGAAACGGCTGATAAAAGTACGGGTAAGACAGAAAATATTTGGTTTGTTGTCCCCAGTTCCTGCTGGGAATTAATTGCTTTGGTATAATAACCAGACCAGCGAGCAAAGAAATCTGATTCTAAACCAGATGCTTTGATAGTTTCTATACTTTGCAAAGCACCTATAGAAACACCAGCAGCTTTACCATATTCCTGCATGAGTCGCTGATTCGCATCGACGCGCTGGCGGGAAATTGACTGTAGGGTGAGGACGTTGATGGCAGCAAAAATCACCATGATTAAGGTTAGTACCCAGTCATATTGCACCATGACTAAGGCATAAAAAATTACCATGATGGCATCAATGATCGTAGTTGCCAATTTTCCTGAAAGCACATTAGCAACTTCGTCATTGAGATGAGTGCGATCGCTAATTTCTCCAGCAAAGCGTTGGGCGTAGAAACTCGCAGGTAGGCGGAGAATATGCCAGAGAAAGCGGCTAGACATCCCAATAGCCAGCTTAATCTTCAGCCGTCGCAGATACTTTAACCGCAGTAATGTGAGCGCTCCTTGGAGTACAGTTGTAATTGCCATTACTAACAGCAACGGACGTAACCATTGCTGCCTTTGCTGCACTAGAATATCATCTACAAACACCTGGGTTAACACTGGCACTGCCAATCCGACCAGTGTTAAGAGAAAACCCGCAATTAGACAGTAAACTAAAGCACCAAAAGCTCCTCGCAACCGTTCCCACAGAGATACAGCAATACTAGTTTTGCGTCCACCTTTGACGAACTCTTTACCGGGTTCCATGACTAGAACTACCCCAGTGTACCCCTCGTCAAATTCTTGGTGTGACACGGTACGCGGCCCAGTTCCAGGGTCATTGAGATAAACTCGTTTTTTGCCAAATCCTTCTACAACGATGAAGTGGTTGAAATGCCAAAAAACAATATAGGGAGGGCGCAAGGCTTGTAACTGCTTGAGTTCCCTTTTCAAGCCTTTACCTTCGAGTCCGTACCTTCTGGCTGCTTTGATCATATTGGATGCTTTGCTGCCATCGCGGGAGACACCACACTCTCGACGCAGTTCAGTTAAGGGTACAATGCGATCGTAGTAACCAAGAATAATCCCCAAAGCCGCTGCACCGCATTCCACAGCTTCCATTTGCAAAACCGTGGGCGTTTTAAATCGGATATCCCTACTAGGCAGTAGTTTTACTAAGTACTGCCAAGCAGAAATCGGTGTTGCTAAGGTAAAATCAATAGACACCAGTAAAAGACCTCAGAATAGGAAAGACATAGGTGATGGGAGCGCGTTCTTCCACCTTGACCCGCACAACGGTAGTAGTTCCAGAAGAGATTTCCATTCGGGGGCCAGTGGAAGAAGACCACTTGTAGCCGCTAAAAGTTTGAGAATCTAGTTCTAGGTCAGCGTATACTTGGATAACTCCGTCTTGCTTATCGGATACCAAGCCTGATACTAGTTCTGCATTACCCACAACGCTAGCAGCAGCCTCTTTAGTGGTAGGAAATCCAGAGACGCTAGTTGTAGTACCGACAATGCCGCCAAAGCGTTCCCGTTTGACCGTTTGCGGGGTAACTTGCAGGCTCATCCCCGTTTGAATCTTCTTTCCTTCAGCCACTGGAAAATAGGTGATGCTAACTAACTTTCCGGCTGAATTTTCCGCATCGATATTCCCTAAGCGGATACCGGCGTTGATTACTTGTCCAGGAGTCACAGTTATTTCCAGAATTCTTCCTGAATATGGACTGATAATCTCACTGTTATTGCTAAGTTCTAGTTGTAGTCTGGCAATTTCTCGTTTCACTTCTTGAATTTCGTTTTTTCTGCCAGTTGAATCTTGCAAGTTTTGTTTAGCAAGATTTGCTTCTCGGCTATCCAAATCTTTTAAGCTAGCACGCTGTTGGGAAATTTCATTCAGGTTTTTCAGATAAGATTCTTGAGCATTAGTTTCTTCCACTTCTAGTTTTGTTAATTCAGCAATATTGGTCGCGATTTCATTTTGAGTATTGATATATCTTTCTTGTGTATCGCTGTCTTTGACTTTTAGTTCTTTACGCTCAGTTTCTAATTGAGCAATTTCCTCAACTTTTTTGAAATATTCATTTTGAAAATCATAAAATTGGTATTGTGTAATTACTTTTTCTTGTAATAAACCTTTATAAGCTTCTACTTTTTCTTTGAGAACTTTCAATTGAGCTTGAGCCGCTTGAATACGTTTAGTCAGACTTTGAGATTGCTGAGTGAGCGATTCTTGACTTCTTTGTTTGAGTACAGGAGTTAAAGCTTGCAATTCTCTAATTCTTTGCTGAACTTGCAGGCGTTGTTTTTGAATTGATTCTTGACTTCTTTTCCTGAGTACAGGAGTCAAAGCTTGTAGCTCTTGTATGCGTGTAATAGCATTTTGGCGTTGTTGCTGAATAGTATTTTTCTCACTCGCGCTTCCCTGCCCTTGAAGTAAGCTGACTGCTTGGTCTTGTGTCGTCAGTTCTGTAAATTTAGTCTGCTGTTGTTGCAGTTGCTTGCGGAGTTGCGCTTGGTCAAGGGTTCCTAGTATTTGTCCTTTTTTAACTACATCCCCAACTTTAATATTGAGAGCAACTAACTGTCCTGAACTTTTTGATTCTAAGGGTACAACTTTCCGCGGAAAAATGAGTACCCCTTTACCCTCAATAGTCATGGGGATGCGTCCATAAATACTCCAAACCAGACCGATGACGACAAAAGAACCCATAGCAACTAAAGGTAGCCAGCTTCTGGGGCTGACTACCTGCATGAGTTGGTCTAGTCTTTCAGGAGAAGATAGACGTTCTACGGATTCTTTGCGGAAAAGGGCGCGTTTTTGGTCTAACATTATGAGTGCAGTAATGATAGTTTTTGAATCTTTTCAGGCATAGTAATAATTATTTTCATAAGCAGCTTTAAAATATCGGAATCAACATATTTATTACAGTTTTTCCTAAAATAGTAGCGTTTTCAAATGCACATATACACAAATTTTTGCCAACTTAAATTTGCTATGAATTAAGAAAATGCTGTACTTAGTTTTTATTGCAATAATTTAAAAGTTCCTCTTGTTTCAGTAACAGAAATTAAATAAGGAGCCAACCGATGCTTAACAAATTTAACCATAGACTCATGTTCTAGGGGAACAGTCCAGATTCCATTAGGAATATTAGCTTGGAATTGACGTTTAGATGCCTCAGCATATAAGGAAATAATCCGCCCCATTTTTTGCAAATCCTTCCTCACAAAACTACAGGTATAGAGAATGGTGTCTGGAGAAATTCGATGGTTAATAACCCATCCCACTACGTGCGCTTGGTAACGCAAACCTAAGCTGTTTATCGGTTCCAAATTTTCTTCATGTAGAAATGGAATCAAATCCTTCGGAATCCACGGTTCAATTTTTTGTTGTTCTTGGATTGCTTGTCTCTCTTGTGGAGTGATTTCTATCCAAGGAAAGATGCTGTATTCAGAAGGCAAGCGGCTGTATTTTTTCATCCAAGGCGCTTGTATTATTGTCTCTGCTTTCCCTTTGCACACCAACATTCGGGTTTCAGGAGTTGTCCAGTGGCGTTTCTGGAGCATATGTTCCAAAGCCGGTGTTGTGGTTTTTCCACTCATGTACACCAACTCAGCTTGTTTACAACCCCTGACTTGTAACTCTTGTTCTAAACGGGTAAGTAAAGTTGTTCCAATACCAGCACCACGGTGTGGAGGTGCAACAAATATCGAGAGTACCTCAACAAATTCACCTCCTGGAAAAACCTTACCTAAAGCCAAACCAATAGGCTTTTCTTCTTCGCAAGCACCGATAGCAACTAGAGAGTTATTTGAGTTTAAATTATGCAGATTGGGGCGTAGTTTTGGAAAAGTAAATTGCTCATAAGTCAATGCGTTTGAGTCATTTAAAATATCGACTGTATACATAGATACTTAACTCCTAGCTATCTGATTCACCAATATAGTTGCCAAGTTTGACCGCACAAAACACCATGTCCTTGAAGCGTAATTCTTTGATCATCCGATTGAAGATTTTTTCCTGGAGCCATTTGATGAGCTATATGCCCAGAATGCAAAGCAAGCCAACCTAATTTGTAGGGATTAAAAGTTTTTTGGCGAGAGTGAATTAATTGACTCATTGCTGCCGGAGAAAGTCCTATTATTTCTTCATGCCTTATATCCCATACATTCAAACCACCGCCATTCTTCGGCAGTGCAATAGCCAGAGTGAAAGAAATTGGTTGGGATAAATTGATAACTTCCGTTGTTTCCCAATCGACTTCCTGGTACTGCAAATCAAAGTGAATGGGGGCAATTGGCTGTTCAAACATTTTGTGAGATAAGAAAATATGAAAACCCGGTATTGCCAAATTTTTTTGGTAGTTTATGAATGCTTTCAATTGTTCAGCTAGGGCAGATGATAACCGCTCATAAAGCCATCTAAACCGACTGTAAAGTATCAGATTATAGTGCTTCGCCTTGTCATAATAGTCTGCTTTAGATAAGACTGCATCTATATAACTGGCTGCACCTAGCTTATAGGCGGGCATATTCAATTGTGGTTGCAGCCACAACTCTTTCATTTCATGAATTCCTGCTTGTACTTCTAAGCATTCCTGTTCTGTGAGCAATTCAATCTCAGTAATCATAATAATACCTTTTCAATATCACCGATATAGTTTCCAAGAACTTTGGCAGAATAACCCATGTTCTTGTAATGTAATTCATTCTTCATCTGGCTGAATATTTGTTCAAAAAATAACTTATTGAGGTCTATGTCCTCGATACAAAATAATTCTGCCCAGCTTTTATGGGGAAAATATCTTGTTTTGATAACTAAGAAGCTAGGTAGTTTTTAGTTAGAATTAGTCAGGTATTATATCTGAGTAATTTCTGACAAATACCTTTCTTCAAAAGAATTTACAACGTTGGTGTTTTTGAAATCAATTAGTAAGACTATTCTCGGAAAATTACTCTTATTCCAGGCTTCATGCTCAACGGTATCATCAAAAATTAAACATTTACCTTCCTGCCAGTTTAGCGTTTGATTACCTACTCGAATGCCACAGTTATCGGGCACAATTAGACCTAAATGAGAGCGGAGTACAGCTTTTGAGTATCCTATGTGAGGAAGAATATGAGTTCCTGGTGCTAAACAGGAAAAACCTGCTGTAGTCATTCCTGGAATAGACTCTACTAACTCGGCTGTTTCTGGACATAAGTGGCAGTTCCCTTCCAATTTCTTCTCGAAAGCATACAGCCCAAAAACTTCCCAGCCTTTGTTATACAAAAACTTCTCATGCCAAGGAGTAAAATGGTTTTGTTGCAATCGATTTAACTCTTCTTTAATGAGCAGCCAATTTGACTCTAGAGCATCTAGAAATTTAAAATCTGTGGTCTTATAAAACATGATTTCTGAGATTATTTTATTCTCGCGCTTCGACTGTCCTTTGTTCAATAGTCTAGAGTCCAAGCTAACCTTTGACTCTGGACTATTGACAACCTAAGAGCGAAATATACAATTTAAATGCATAACAGCTTATCAGAGCGGGAGAAAAGCCTAGTATAGTGACTTTAACTAGAGATATTCACCCGCTATGATATGCAAATTAGGGAGACTAGTATTTACGACCTACTAACAAATACTACCCCAGCATTTTTTGGTTGCTACACAAACAGTAAAGCCACTAGCTTGACCTCCAGCTACGGCTTCTAATTCAGCGTCATTTAACTCCGATTCTGATTCTTGACGTCTTTGATTAATCAACGCTTCAACCTCATCAGCAGTGAAGCTGTAGCCATTTTCTTGACCTATTCTTACTGCCATTTCACTAAAGTTATCTTTGTTTTCACTAGACCCTAACTGCTGTTGCAGTTGCTCGTTATTTTGAACAAAAATGTAAAACTGCTCTAAATTTTGCTTACTCATGATTCCTCAATCCTCATTGTGAATAATGTCATTTTATAGCTGTGCAGACACCAATATTTTTGAAGCTTGCCTCGCTGTATTTGTTCTGTAAGCTATGTTCAAAGAGTAACTTAGTATAGTTATTTAGTTCAATCACATTTTTTTAGATACAACTAACAATTTTTTAGTTTTTACTTACTAAGTGCGATGAAAAAAATATGTAAATACATTGATATTTATACTAAAGTTTTTATATAGTTAGTTATTTTAAATGACTGCCAAAATCAGATATTTAATCAGCAAAAAATTGGTGGCAAAGCCATATATACCAGACTTATTTTAGAAATCGGGTATCTTACTCTAAGTTAAACAAACAAATAATAACCTTGCGAATAAAATTCACGGTTATTTTACTCAATTGAAAACTGCTATTTTATTCCCAAAGCAGCATGGAAGGCATGGTTTCTGGGTAGGCTAACCGTAGCATCTGGTAGCCAATACCAGCAGTACCTTGGAAGAAACACGGTCTAAACACAGATTTAGGCAAATTATCAAATAGTTCATAACCTCCTGTTTGCACCGCCCGTTGCACTGTCATAGCTGCTAGTTCTTGAGCAGGTTGATACCATTGGGGATTATTAAGCTTTTGTGCCGCTACCAACATGACTTCCACACGCCCCAAATTACCGCAGCAGAGTTGGTCTATATTTTGCCAACCATTATTGACAGTAGTCTGCAATGCTACTTCTATGTCTTTGAGAATTTCTTCTGTCTGATAAATTGGCAAACTACCCAATCGTCCTAAAGCGATACCAGGGGAGCCATGACACCAAGTTGTCCAAAAAACAGGTGGTGAGCCAGGGTTATAAATGGGAGTGATTTCGCGCCAGTTACCAGAGGTAGGGTAGAAAAATTTGTTTTCATAGGCGATCGCATCACGAGCTGCATCTAAATAAGCATTATTCTGCGTCACTGCATAAAGTCGCAACAGTGAATAGGCGATACCAGCCGCACCATGAGAGTAACCAGTCAAAGGTTTAGAAGTTGTAGTTTTTAGGGTATAGGCTTCGTGACAATACTTTAGCAAGTGCTGACCGCAATCCACTGATCGCTGCAAAACTGCTGTATTTTCTGTTTTTTGATACAGTGCTAATAGTCCTAAAATTGCTCCTGCTGCTCCCCCTATAATGTCAAACTTGCGATCAGATGCGATCGTTGTGGATGTCATCAGGCTAGCAACTCGCTCCGCATCTTCACACAGCTGCGGTAACTTCAAGAATTGGCTGATTTTCACCAGACAATAAATGATAGAACCTAGTCCTGTAGCGCCACCAATGCCAATATCTAAAGCAAACTTTTGGGCAGTCACGGCATCAGATGTTTGTAACGATGTTTGTAACGATTGTATGGCTCTCAAGCTTAAATCGCGGAAGTGACTGTTGCCTGTGAGATGAGCTAAAGCTGCTAAAAATAAAGCAATACCGCAATTGCCATCATAAAAAGTATTACCTAAAGGTTGAAGTTGAAACCGCTCGGCGCTGAGAATATAAGTTAAACTAATCCAACTCAGGCTGCCATCAGCGCCACTGATAGCTTGTTTCTGAATTTCGCTGGCTATATTCTGTGCTTGTTGTAGCAACTGTTCAGATGTCAACAAGGAAGCTGGATAGTCTCCCAATTCCTCCAATTCCGAGTTACCCAGAGCAGTTTGCAGAGTCCGCGCCTCTCTGGCATAAAATGCTAACTGGATAATCCCCACTTGTTGTGCCAAGTCTGCGTCATCTAACTTTTGCAGCCTAGCCTGAACTTGACACAAGCAGGAATCCTGAAAATACTCAGGTATAACTTGCCCTTGCCCAATAGGGAGAGCATCACCACTAATAGGAGCGCTAAAGTAGGGAATATCTAACTGCCCCATTGCCCTTAATTCTGCTGACAAAATTGCCCAAGCTAATGGCTTTTCATCTGTCCTTAGAAAATACTTACTTAAAATGTCTATTTTTATGCTCCAGGAAAGCCCGTTTTGCAGACATTCTGGAGTCGTAGCCTTTTCAAGAACCATACCATAAATTTTTGTGGTGCGGAAGATGAATCGCACCTGCTGGGAACCAAATGCAGCTAGAGGATTATCGCTTGTTAGTAGCGCTTCTCTTTGTCTGATGAGGAAGCGATACATTTGCTCAAACCCCATGACTAACTCATCAATGTAGTTATTGGGCGACAAAGTTACCCCGTCCAAAATAGGTATATTTGCTGCAAGAGGTCTGTTACTTTTCTCGTATCCTTTGTGCATATCATCGGTGTTGATAAATCTCCACACTGGCATCGGTACTGGTATAGGTTGAATATCAACACTGCCCAGCCCACTAAGATCGTAGGCAACAGAATTATCGTTAGCAAATTCCCACATCGGCAGTAGCCCTGTGCGAAGGACTGAATCAAAGAGTTGATTTGTTGCCACTGAAGCAGCTGTTTCGTCTGTAATATTTGCCATCAATTTTGCTTCGTGGTGCATGACAGTTTCCATATCAATCAGCACCAAATGTTCGCCACAGGCAATTAAATTTTCATGGTGACAATCATTTCCTCCCAAAACATATAGCAGACATAACAACATCCCTGCCCGTATATAAAAACGCTGTGCTGCTGCCTCATCCTCGCAGGGCAAATGTTCAGCATATTCCACCCACCCGTAGCTTTCTCGATTCAAGATTTTCAGGACTTTAAAGGGTAAGTGAGGATTGTCAATACCCTGTTCTCTTGCAAAGGTGAATTGTTGATTACACCATTCTAAAAAATCACAAAACTTTACTTCAAATCCTAAACTTTTTGGTTTGTATATTAGCTTGAAACCAAATTCAAAAATTAGAGCAATAACTGAGCGGTTTTGATTATGTGGATCAGATAAATTAAATTCAATTTCTACTACGTTGCCTAGTTGATTACTTGAAATAGCTTGTGTTTCTAGAGATTGTATATCCGAAAACACATGATTAATTTTTAATAAATCATTATTTAATCTCTCTATGAATTCTCCAGACGCTTCTACCCAGAAATCAATAATTGTGGTTATAAATCTAGCTAATACAGGATATTTTTGGAAAAATTCTAGTAATCCATCAGACAAGAGCTTATCTACAAAAGCATTGTATTGGGATTTGCTAGATGTGCCTGTTTTCTTTTTTATGACTAAGTTTAGTAAGTTTTGTCCCAAAGGACGAGAATGAGAAAATTCAAACTCTAAAGTTTTCGCAGTAATATTAAACAGTCTATCCAGTAAAGCTTTCTCTAAATTGAGATAGGCTGATTCACTGAGTTGGTATAATAATAAATTTTCAGCAGATATTGAGGATAAACCCAGAAGTTTGAGTAATTTCTGTCGCGCTACAGAAACCAGAGGGAGTAGTATATCTTCAAAAGGATAAGGATTTGCTACATCAATCGGACTTGGTGATATATTTTCGCAGTTAAATGATGATGCAGTTTGGATAATTTCAGTTAAAGTACTTGCCCATTTTGGTAAAGATTCTTCATCCAAATTTGGTTCTGTTCCGAGTATCTGACGCACCTTTTGAAGAGTTAAATCATCCCACTCTAGACGCTGCTGAAATTTTTCCCAATCGCCCTGTGCAATAACTTTACACCAATCGGACAAACGTTTGTCTACTTCCTGTTCATTGACTGGATGTGTATGACTTATATGGTTATCGCTGAGTCGTTCAAATATAAACGTGGCTTTGTTAACAATTTCCTTGACATCAGCTTCTGTTACTGCTTTTTGAGATTGAGTTGCTATCATGTTATCAATTTCCATCAAATATTTTACTACAACTCGAAAGATACAAAAATGCGCCACTTACCGTCAGCGATCGCTTCTAATTCAGCGTCGTTGAGTTCCTCTTATATAGAAATTGTTTCTAAAATCTCAGCAGTAGTAGCTTCCGATTATTCTTGAGTGAAAGAATATCTTGCTGTTGGTAATAAAGTTCCACATTCTTCAATCGGACAGCTTGATCTGTAGTTACTTGCTAAGAGAAATCTCTGGCGCTTTTAAGAGACATATAATTTTATCCGATTAATACCTAATACATTAGGCTAAACCAGCGCCAACTACACTGCACTATTTTTGTGTTAGACTCACAAATTTTTAGTTGCTTGCTTGAGCAGTCTATGAGAAAGTAGAGTGACTAGCCCTTTCAAGGTGATTCGTAAAATAAGATTGTTTTTTCTCAGCGCTCTCCGTGTCTGGGGCGGTTCAAAGTAATTTATCTAACCGCAGAGGCGCAGAGAACACAGAGGTAAGAAATAAAAAGGGGATTTTTTGAGCCATATTTAGCTTCAGGAATTTCAATTTCTATTTTGTTTGCTGGTAAAATTTTGGTCGTGATGTGTAAAGCTGATTGCATTATTTTTCATCTTATGCTGTTAGTACATCTTCATAAATATCTGACATTGTGAGGGTTAACCCTACGGAATTTAGTTCTAGATAATCCCCCTTACCTAAAGTTTGCATTGACCAATTTTCTTGATTATCTTGATGATAAACTTCTACTTTGATTTCATCTTGGGAAACTAATACATATTCCTGTAAAGTTTCTAAAGTTCGGTAATTAACAAGTTTTTCTCGTCTGTCTGTTGTTTCTGTACTGGGTGATAGTACCTCTACAATTAAGCAAGGATAATTTAATAAAAAGCGGTCTTGGTCTTGGGGGTTGCAGGTGACAATGACATCAGGATAGTAAAATATATTCTTGGCTTGATTAGCTAGTTCTATCCTCACTTTCATGTCAGCCATGAAGGCGCTACAGGAACCACCCCGCAAATGAGAACGTAAGCGTGAGTAAATATTCCCAGCTATCAAATTGTGTTCCTTACTACCACCGGACATTGCGAAAATTTGACCACTGAGGTATTCATGGCGAATCTCACTCTTATTTTCTAATTGGAGGTATTCTTCAATAGTGAGAAAGTTTACAGGGGATTGCATGATTTTTCCCTCAACAATTATTAATACTAAGAGCGAGATTTGTTCTCTTCTCTATTCTCCTATAGTCCATAAAGGGCGGTGAGGCGATCGCCTATGTTTTTTACCTTATGCAAAGGCGAAGAGACGCAAATTCTAACATGCAATCAAATCTCTTTAATAGCGATCGCCACCCCATCTAAAACGCTATCATTTAACTCACCGTCATATTCCGCTCTCTCAGCCAACAGAGAATTCCTTGTAGTCTATGAGAAATTAAAATAGCGATCGCTCCACTATCTAAAACCTTATATTAAGAATACAACCCCGTGCCCGCCAAAGACCTCTATCACGATGCTGTAAAAAATGCTCTGATTAAAGACGGGTGGCTGATAATTGCTGACCCTTACATAATTAAATATGAAGACGCTCAACTGTATGCTGATTTAGCCGCAGAAAAACCAATCGCCGCAGAACGCCAGGGGGATAAAATTGTTGTAGAAATTAAAAGCTTCGTTGGTAAATCTCAGATGTACGACTTCCACAACGCCCTCGGACAGTACATCGTCTATCGCAACCTCATCCAAGCCAGCGAACCTGAATATAATTTGTACCTAGCAATTGACGACATTGTTTATTTAAACTTTTTTCAACGTCCATCAGTTCAACTCATTGTCAATCACAATAATCTGCAATTAATTATCGTAGATATGCAACAGGAGCAAATCGTGCAATGGATACACTAACTCACTATCGCCATACTGTCCAAGAAACTATTAAAAAATACTATAACTTGACCAATTCTCAACCCACTAATACCACAGACACTACAACTAGCGATCGCGTTCCGCCCAGCATAGCTGATCGCCTGATTTTAGACGAACAACGTGACCAATATCTGTGGTTGCGGTGCGGTTGGGATGGTAAAAAACGAGTGCAGCACATTATTTTATATATCCAGATTCAAAATGGTAAAATCTGGGTGGAAGAAGACAATACTGACTTGGGGATTGTTGATGACCTGTTGACAGCAGGTATCCCCAAAACCGATATGATTTTAGGCTTTCATCACCCTAGTAAAAGGGCATTAACTGAATTCGCCATTGCGTAAAACATTATAACCAGCGATTTAACTCACACTTAACCGCCTCAATATCTAATCTTTTACCCTGCGATCGCCACACCATCTAAAACGCTATCATTCAATTCATCGTCATATTTCGCCCTCTCAACCAACAGATAATTCGTTGTAGTATATGAGAAATTAAAATAGCGATCGCACCATAAAAAACGAGATAAAAATCCTATATCTTGGTGTAACTTTGCCGCATAATGGCGATCGCTTTTCTTGTTCTAGTCTTTCTTTGCCCTTGCAATGAACCAACTGCTAGGAAACAAAGCATTACAATGCTATTTCTTGGGTTTTAGAAGTAGCTTCCTTAATTGGCGGTAGACCAACAAGGGGACATGCTAGTGCAGCAGGGTCAAGGGTTTCTATACCACGTACCCAAGGAGCAAGACGACCTGGTATTAACTTGAGTGTTCCATCTGAGTGTAGAGTAGCGATTTTATTACGTTCATCGTTAAGAGCAACTGTACACTTTGCTACATCACCATTCGAGCGAATTACTAAAGAATTGGGCTTTGAAGCATAACAGACATCATCCACCTGAGATAAACTTGATGATGATTCAATACTTTCGCCACATAATTTTATTTTTAGTAATTTAATTGCCTCTATTTTCTCTATGTCAGATAATATTTTTATTGATTCATCGTTCAGTCCACCTAGACGTTCAATCGCCTTGAATAAAACAGAAAACCTTGAATCATGAATAAATTCTTTTTTTATATCCTCAAGAAGCGGATCAATAAGTTTAAGAGTATCGGCGGTAAAGTGGATACGCAACATAACCGATACTGGTAAGGAACTATCACGAATTGCTAGCAAATTATTCCAAATTCGGTCATATGTGTCGCTACCATTTGCACGAATTCGGCTTTTGTTATGAACATCACGGGGACCATCAAGGGAAATTTGATAATGTTTAACCCCAACATCTGCTAAGTCCGCAGCAACATTATAATCTAGCAAGTATCCATTTGTAGTTATATCTCCTTTATAATGCAATTTAGGATACTTACTAACTAGTGTACTAGCATATTCAGAAATTTCCAAAACAATATCTTTAGCAGTTAGAGGTTCACCACCAAACCATGAAATCTGCAAAACATCTAAAGAAGGACTACGTTTATCAAGTAATGCTTTAATGCCGATAATTGTCTCTTTATTCATACGTCCTGCTAAAAAATCTTCGTAGCAGTAAGTACAGCGTAAATTACATCGCTCTGTTGGCAAAATCATAAGCTGGAAGTACTTATTTGTTACTATTCTTGCACGGCGAATATTATCGTTGTAATTTTTTGTCTGGTTAGCAATTGTTACAATCATGGAATCAATCTCCAAAATTTATCAGTAAGAATTCATGTGTTATTTTAAGGCAAAAAATATAGCTAAAATTCACAACAGATAGGTTCTAATATCAAAGTTCGACTGAAAAATTAGTGAAAGTTCTATTAAGTGAAAAATATTCTCAAATTTGTCAAGAGAGTAGAACTAGCCTTTTTAATTAGTATACTCGTGTCTTACTGGTAAAAAATTGACTTTTAACCAGAAACATAACAAAGGTACTAAGGTGAAGTTAAAAGCTCAGAAATAAGCAGAGTTTTTCAGAATTTTTCCTTCCCTTTAAAGGGCTAGTTCTACAGAGTATGATAGCTACTGAGCCAAAACTTTATTATGACTAAGATTAGCAATCACTATTCAACTTTATTTTGGAAAAAATAAATTATTCTAGCGTATCTTCAGCTAGCCTTCCACAATTACAGTTACCACAATTGCCGTTCCCTCCAGCTATTGCATCAAGTTCTTCCGGGCTTAACTCCAGGAGTACCTCTGCTAGTTTTGGATCTTTAATTACTACTTCTCCGTTTTCATTAATGGAAATAGCATCATTAACTTGTTGATTTTCATTTTCGGGGTTTTCATTTGGATTTGACATTATTTACTCCTTATCTGTTGGCTAAACTCAGTTTTACTAGAGTCAAGAAACTCAAATCGTTATCTGCATTAATTAAGAAAAACCTAATTTTGACTATAAATCTGCCTACCATAACCAAGCTAACTCAGCAGCATTCCCCATAGTCTATGAGAAAGCATAATTGCGATCGCTCAATAAAAGCGCGATGCAAAACTTAGTTACTATAAGTAGTTTGCTGGAAAACCTCTTTTGAACACAATGCACAATTTTTAGGTAAGACTATGATTTTTTTAGTTAAAACTCATCGACTTTTTCTCTTCACAAAAAAACGGTTATGTAATTAGATATCAAAATATGAATTGTCTAATTAAAATTATTGTCGATAGCATGATTTTGCAATTTTATCAATATATAAGTCCTAGGAGCAAAATCAATAGTAATAGTTATGAATAAGCCAATTCCTGAGAAATTATCTAGCCAAATCGATGCAGGGGTTAAACTTGCTATTGCTAAAGCTATCGAAAGACACCGCCGTTTAGGAGAATCTATTAGTATTTGGCAAGATGGTCAAGTTGTTACATTAACCGCCGAACAAATTCCTCCTCTCAAATCAGATGACTAGAAATAGGAGGGGTGATCTTCCTAAAAGACCTCTTAAATCCACTACTGAATGGCACTAAGAAAAGCCCAAAGGCTTGTGTCGTCTCGTTCCCAGCCTGGGGGCTGGGAATGTGTTTAAAGAGGCTCTGCCTCTTGTCAAGCTAGTGGAGGCGGAGCCTCCCAGAATGGTTTCCCAGCCCCCAGGCTGGGAACCAGTCAGAGCAAGGGCTGTATCTTTTCTTAGTGCCATTAAATCCACTACTCCAAACAACTTCCATCATCATCTCCTAGTAAATCAGCGATCGCACCATAAAAAACGAGATACAAATCCTATCTCTTGGTGTAACTTTGCCGCATAATGGCGATCGCTTTTCTTGTTCTAGTCTTTGTCCTTGTAGTGAACCCACCGCTTGGTGTTGTGACTCTAGTTGCGTGAGTTTCGCTTGTTGCTGTTGTGGTTGCTTGCGGAGTTCAGCTTGGTCAATAGTTGCGAGTACTTGCCCTTTTTTGATGACACCCCCAACTTTTTTTTAGATTTTTTATCAAGTTTTACAAAAGACATGACGTAAAACAGCTTTGACATTTTATATTAAAATTAGAAAATATAGATACAGCTACTTTGACAAAATTTAGTCCTCCAGCGAATAACAGCACATCCACTATGAAAGAGATCATCGCTGGCAACCTGATTCGCTACCGCAAAAGTCTAGGCTTGTCTCAAGAGCAACTTGCTGCAACTACTGGCGTAACTCGCCAGAGCATCAATAACTACGAGAACGCCAAAACTTTACCAGACAGCAAAATCCTCTCTGCTCTGGCGAATGTTTTGGGCATTACACTCGATGACTTGCTACGCTCACAAGGTGAAGGACTACCCAACTTCCGGTTCCGCGCTCATGTAACATTGGACACGGCAGTTGCTACAACTTTGGGAACTAAAGCAACGCACTGCCTCAAAAATGCCCAGTTTGCAGCCCACGTGCTACGAATGCTGCAAACTTATAACGCTCTAGAACAAGCCATTGGCTTACCAAGCTACACGCCAGAAAGTACACCTTGCCATCAAATAGAAGGCAATGAAAAGCACATTCAGACAATAGCTGCTTTGTTTCGTCATCGCCTGGGCTTGGGAGATGCTCCCATTGCCAACCTGTTTCAGTCTGTAGAAGAAATCGGTTTAAAAGTTTTACGCTCCTCCATTCCCATTAAAGATTTCTTTGGTTTGAGTGCTTGTAGTGATGTTGAAGGTGCTTTTGTCTTGGTAAATACCCATAACATCACCATTGAACGTCAATTGTTTACCCTTGCACATGAAATTGCACATCTAATCTTTCACCGTGTAGAGTATCAAGACACTCTAATTGAAGAAGGAATTTCATCTGAAGAAAAAGCACGAGAAAAAGTGGCTGATTACTTTGCCAGTCACCTACTTGTTCCCCAAGCTGAATTTGAGCGGATCTACACACTTACCAAAGATATTGTCAAACTGAAACGGCATTTTCGAGTGAGTTACCTAGTCATTTTGAATCGTTTAGCAGAAATGGGAATCATTGATTTTGCTAAAGAGAAAGCCAAAATATGTGCAATTTATAAAAAGCAACATGATGGTGCATCTTTGCAAAATTTTATGGAATTACCACCAGCACTGATTGCAGAGGATTATCTAGAAAATGAACGTTATGAATTTCTAATTTGGCAGTCCTTAAAATTTGGCAAGATTTCCGAGATGAAAGCGGCAGAACTTCTCAATTTAACTGTTGAAAAACTGCGGGTGCGTCGTCAAGAAAATGAGGTTTATGCAGTCGCTTAACGGAACAATTCTTGACGCAACTGCACTCATTGATTTTCGCTGATACCTTAATCAAGGAGCGGTGTAAATACATTTCTCCCAGAGTTTTGGCAGATTGGACAACAAGTTTACACAGCGATCGCCACACCATCATTTAACTCATCGTCATATTCCGCACTCTCACCTAACAGAGAATTACTTGTAGTCTATGAAAAATTAAAAGCGATCGCACGGTCAAACTGCCATTGAACACAATGCACAATTTTTAGGTAAGACTATAATTTTTTTAGTTAAAATTAATCGACCTTATATGTTAACCAATAAATGGTTATATAATTAGATATCACAATATGAATGCTATAAATGAAAATGGAACGTGAAGCAGTCACAATCCGGTTTCCTATTCCTTTATTAAACAAAGCAAAACATCTTAAAGATGGCTCAGAGTCATTCAATGAGCTAGTAGTTGAAGCAGTAGAACGAGAGGTTAAACGACGACAGGCTATTGCTACTCATCAGAGCATCGTAGCCAGACGTGCCAAGATCAAGGCTAGAACTGGCGTACACCCAGACGTGAATGTTCTCATCCATAGCCTCAGAGAAGGGGATATGCGAAGTGAATAAAGTCCTATGCCTGGATACAAGCGTTCTTATTGCCTATCTTGTGCCTGATGAAAATGAACCATTAGCAGATAATCTGGTGCTGGAAGCAGTTGTGGGACATACACGTTTAGTTATTCCCAGCTTTGCTTGGGCAGAAGTAGGCTCAGTATTACGTAAAAAAGTCAGGATGGGTTTACTGACAATAGAAGAAGCAGAAGGCTGTTATCAAGATTTTTGCAATCTACCCATAGATTACATTAATGAGCAGTTACTCAGAGTCAGAGCTTGGGAAATTGCAGAGCAATATCAACTACCAACACTCTATGATGCTGCATTTTTAGCTTGTGCTGAGGGCGAACAAGCACAGTTCTGGACGGCTGACAAGGTGCTATTAAATAAACTATTGCCACTGCCAGCTTATGTCAATCAGCTAGGAGTCTAGCAAGTACCAATATTGCCAGTTATATCAAGTAGTGGGCTGCCATAACCAGCGATTCAACCTACTTTTAATACTCTCCTAAAGCAGCGTGAAAAACTTGTTCAGCAGTTAAATTTAGTTCTGGAAAAGTGAGTGATTGAATGCGGTCATTTCCCCGAAACTGAGTGATTTGATACTCACCCTCAACTAAAATATAAACTGAGATTACAGGCTGTTTAGGATTTCCAATAAACCGCTTTCCGCCAAAAGCAGCATAGTCAACAATCCAATATTCGGGAATCCCAATTTCCTCGTATTCAGCAAATTTCAGGAAATAATCATCCCGCCAATTTGTACTGACAACCTCTATTGCTAATGGAATTGATTTTGCTTGAGTAACTGTTGATGATTTTTTCCAAAATTGTTCATTGACCAAGTTAGGAAGATTCAATACTAATACATCTGGAATATAACCAGATTTCTGATCAACTGATTTGACTAATGCTTGATTAGGAATCGAATAAGCTAAATTAAATCTACGAATCTCAAAATTGAGTTCTCTAATCAAAAATGCTCTGACTAACTCATGTTCCCCCGTCGGCTGCATTTCGAGTATGATTCCTTTATGTAATTCATATCGACCATTTTCTGGTTGACATTCGATGAATTCTTCAAATTTTATCCGTTCTACTAAAGGTTGAAACATAATGCTGTTTCCTTCAATACTTGAATCATACTTCAAAGCTGATACTATATTTTTGTAACGCTCTTCTGTTATTTTACGTTCCTAATGAGGTGCTAGAAGCGATCGCCTTTAGGCATTTTTGCAGGGTAGCCGGCGCTTTAACTTTTTGCTGAATCTGAAGCGGTTCGTTTAAAACATAAAAGGTTTTCGGCTCTAACCCAAGTGTATTGCTCCATAACCAGCAATTTAACTTACTTTTAACCTCTCCAGCATCCAATCAAATCTTTTACCTGCGATCGCAATACCATATCAAACGCTATCATGCAACTCATCCTCATAATCTTTAGCCAACGATAGACCTTGACAATTATGCCGTGCTGTACTGTCAGTAGTATGTAAAAATTATTTTGATGGTTGGAGAGACGCGATAAATCGCAGTCTCTACAGCAAATCTATTCGTCAATTATTTATTGACACACTATTAGCTAGATTTTGCACAACCTTGTCGATAACCATCGAGCGTCGTCTAAAGATGTTTACTGTATAACTCAGTTATTGTTAGACATAACATCTTGTTTTTAAATTTAGTTCAATAATTTACCAGTACCTCTGGTTTCATCAACAGAATTTAAATAAGGAAACCAGCGTTTTTTAACAAAATTCACCATCGATTCATGTTCGATTGGCACAGTCCAAATACCATTAAGAATATTAGCCTCGTATTGACGTTTAGCAGCTTCAGCGTATAGAGAAATGATCCGCCCCATTTTCTGCAAATCCTTCCTGACAAAACTACAGGTATACCTGATAGTATCTGAAGTAAGGCGATGGTTAATCACCCATCCTACTACCTGTCCTTGGTAACGCAAACCCAAACTGTTTAAAGGTTCTAAATTATTTTCGTATTGAAAGGGAATCAAGTCTTCAGGAATCCACGCTTGAGTCTCTTGTTGCTTTTGGATAGTTTGTCGTTCTTGAGCGGTAATTTCCACCCAAGGAAATATGTTATACGCAGAAGGAAGGCGGCTGTATTTGTGTATCCAAGTTGCTTCCAGAACTGTCTGTACACTACCTTTGCACAGCAGCATTCGGGTTTTCGGAGTTGTCCAGTTGCATTTGTAGAGCAGACGCTCTAAAGCAGGTGTTGTAGGCTTGCTAGTAGTGTATATCATCTCAATTTTTGTACACCCTCTTTTACCTACTTCTGTTTCTAAACGGG
Source organism: aff. Roholtiella sp. LEGE 12411 (assembly GCF_015206995.1). Lineage (GTDB taxonomy): Bacteria > Cyanobacteriota > Cyanobacteriia > Cyanobacteriales > Nostocaceae > Komarekiella. The sequence continues at coordinate 38,987 of NZ_JADEXR010000039.1, forward strand.
TAAGTAAAGCTGTTCCAATTCCAGCACTACGATGTGTTGCTTCAACAAATATGGAGTGAACCTGCGCCAATTGATCATCTTGATGAATTCCAGCTAGAACTAAACCAAGTGGTTTATCTAGATCAGAAGCTGCGATCGCAATAACAGATTTTTCTATTTCTATATTTTGCAACACATACCGGAAAGCAGGAAAGGTAAACCTTTCATAGTTAGCTGCTGTTGAATCTTGTAAAATATTGACGGTGTACATTTTCCACCTCTTCAGTTTTTTTTGAAGTCAATTAGCATTTTAGATTTAAACTCACATTTTTTTAGTTTTTGCTTATTACTTATAAATTTTATGGTGCGCTAAATGGCATAGGACTTAGACAAGGGTCAGATTTTTTTCGTAAAAGTTGTCAAGAGTCCAAAAAACTTTGATTATTGACTCTTGACTCTTTAACAGAAGGTATGTGTGCCAGTTGCATAAATCCTGACCATGACTGCTATTCTTGGCTAGAGAGCAAGTGCTTTTGTTTGCAAATTAGTCGCTATTTCATCACTTGTTGGCAGAGAAACGAGAGGACAACCTAACACATCAGGATCAAGGGTTTGAATTCCACGAACCCAAGGAGCAAAACGACCTGGTATGAGATCAAGCCGACCATCTGGCCGTAAAGTGCCAATATTGTTGCGTTCATCCGAAAGGGCTACTGTGCATTTCCCAACAGAACCGTTGGCACGAATTACTAAAGAGTTGGGGCGTGAGGCATAACAAACATAGTCGTCTGGAACGCTAACATTCTCTGGTGCTTGCAAATTCTTACCAAACAACTTTGCTTCGAGAGTTTTGATAGCTGCCTCTTTTTCAGTCTCTGAAAAAATTCTGATTGCAGCATCATTAGGACTACCGAGATGCTCAATAGATTTGAAGTAAACAGAAAACCTGGAATCAGGCAAAAATTCTTTTTTTATATCCTCTAACAGTGGGTCAATTAGTTGGAATGTCTCTACAGTGAAATGCAAACGTAGGTTTATATCAATTGGTAATGAACTATCTCGAATTGCCAATAAATTAGTCCAAATACGTTCAAATGTACTTTTTCCATCGGCACGAATACGACTTTGATCATGAACTTCTCTAGGGCCATCAAGAGAAATTTGATATTGTGTCACTCCCACATTGGCTAACGCAGAAGCTGTATTGAGATCCAATAAGTAACCATTTGTGGTCATGCTACCTGAATAATGGAGATGGGCATACTTGGATGCCAGAGACAGGGCATATTCAGAAATATCTAATACAATATTTTTGGCAACAAGTGGCTCTCCACCAAACCAAGATAGATTTAAATAACTTAAATTTGGGCATCGTTTATCAAGGATAGCTTTAATACCTGCTATCGTCTCTGGCTGCATCCGCCCTATTGAAAAATCTTCATAGCAGTAGATACAACGAAAGTTACACTGCTCTGTTGGTAAGATGATTAATTCTAGCAACTTGTCGGATATTAATCGCGCACGCCTGAGACGATCAGTATCAATAGCATTAGCTTCGTGCAAAACTGTTACAGTCATAATAAAAACCTCTCCACTCCAGAAAGTATTCTTTATAGCAACTTGAGTTATTATTTGGAACTTTAGCGATGCTGGACTAGCTTTCAAGCAAATAATACTATAGGATTACTATTTGATTTTTGAACAACAGAAAGTGGACTGACCAAACCAATTTAGTGCATAAATATAATCATTGTGGAGTGGGCTTCTAGCCCGCTCAGAATAGGCAAGATGCCTGTTCCACAAAAAAAGCATAATGCAACATTTTAGCCTGGTCATGCCACTAAAAATACTTAACTTTTTTCAGAAATCACACCTGATTCCTATAGATATAGGAATCCTATTTGATTTTTGAACAACTAATCTGCCTAAAAGCTTGACATACAAAACTTTTCTTCTGAATATACTAAGGAAGATTCAAGTAAGATTCCCATCGCACAACTCAGCAATTCTGCTAAAATCCAACTTTCAATAGGGTTTGAGACGCGCTAACCCTGGCAATTCTGATTAGTACTATTACACCTTCTATTCTTACCACCAGCAATCCGCTCAAGTTCTTCAGGACTTAACTCTTGAAGTAAATCTGCTAATTGAGGATCTGTAACCACTAATTCTCCACTTTCATTGATTTCGAGATAGTCACTAGCCTGTTTAGGATTTTGGTTTTCGTTTGGCGTAGACATAATTTCTCCTAACTGATTTGAAAACAAGGATTACAAGCACAAGAAATGAATATTTTGATGTTCTTTCTCTGGTTAATTCATTGTTGATAACCAACAATGAATACTATATTTTTTGTGCTCTTAACTACAAGAATAACGTCTTTAAAATTTAGATGTAATGCATTATTTTTAGCTAAGACTCTGATTTTTTTATTTTTTACCATGAATTCACTATCTAATCTAATAAGGAGCAAAATCGATAGTAATACTTATGAATAAGCCAATTACTGACAAATTATCTAGCCAAATCGCATCATAAAAGTGCCAGGCTTATCAAGTCCCTTTTGAATACAATGCACAATTTTTAGCTAAGACTATGATTTTTTTTAGTTAAAATTCATAGATTATGATTAAGTAAGAAGATTATTGCTACTATTTGGTAAGACTATGCAAGTTGAAAAACTATCAATTTCCTTACCAGCATCCCTGGTGCAATTTGTTGAAGGTTACAAAGTAGCTCATGACTGTAAATCTCGCTCCCAAGTTATTGAAATGGCATTGCAATTGTTGCGAAAACAGGAACTAGAGTCAGCTTACAGAGAGGCATCTGCCGAAATTGACAATGATTGGGATGTAACGATTACAGACGGATTAACTGATGAAGCGTGGTGATATTTATTACGCAAATCTTAGTCCGGCTGTAGGTTCAGAAATGGATAAACGCCGCCCAGTGCTGATAGTCAGTAATGATGCAAATAATCGTGCTGCTAGCACAGTAACAATTTTACCGCTTACATCAAATGTCAGCCGTGTTTATCCGTTCGAGGTTTTACTTAATCTAGAGGATAGTGGTTTACCATTAGCTTCCAAAGTACAGGCGCAGCAGGTGCGAACAATTTCTAAGCAAAGAATTGTGTCAGAGGTAGTAAATAGTTTAAGTGAAGAGTTGATGCAATTAGTAGATGCTGCTCTCAAACTACATTTAGGTTTGGAGTGAGTACTTTTTAGCGCAAACCTCTCAACAATCCCCAGGGGGTTCAGCTACTAAAAAAGGTAACTTATTCGTGCTGGGTTACTTAGGCATTTTTGCAGGGTAGCCAGCGCTTTAACTTTTCGCTGCGTCTGGAGCGGTTCGTTTAAAACATAAAAGGTTTTCGGCTCTAACCCAAGTGTATTGCTCCATAACCAGCGATTCAACTTACTTTTAACCTCTCCAGCATCCAATCAAATCTTTTCCCGGCGATCGCCACACGATCTAAAACGCTATCATTTAACTCATCCTCATATTCCACATTGTTATTCAACGGTAAACCTTGACTATAAACCCGTCTACCATAACCCAGGCGAGTGAGCATACCTTGTAATCTCTGGGAAAGTAAAATCGCAATCACCCGATAAAAACGAGAGGAAAAACCCACATCTTGCTGTAATTTGGCCGCTAATTCCTGTCGGGAAATCGCCAAGATAACTGAATCTTCCATCGCCTTAACTGTCATAGAAGGTAAGCGGCCATCAATGAAGGCTGTTTCTCCCATAATTTCACCTTTGGATAATCTGGCTAGTTCTCTACCAGCGATTTCACTTCCCTCAATGGCTGCAAAAGCACGAGTTAAAGGATTGCGCTCATTCAAACACACAGACACAGACATACCACCATCTAGGAGAATGTACAGCGCATCTACTGGCCCTTGTTCGCGGATGAGTGTAGTATCGGCGGGAATTTTTTGCGATTTTCCATAAGCAATTATCCAATCGATGTCACTATCGTGCAGTTCTCCAAACATAAACAGCACATCTCTGAGAGGTTGGCCTTGTACTAGATTGCTATATCCCAGTTGATTGACAGTAGTTTGGACTCTATCTGCTAACATAATGGCGATCGCTCGATAAAAGCGCGAAGCAAAACCAATATCTTGCTGCAATTTATCCGCCAATTGCTGTTGAGGAATTGACATTACTAAAGACTTTTCGGCAGCTTTCACAGTCGTAATTGTTGGACGATTACTGACGAAGGGAATTTCTCCCACCACCTCGCCACTAGATAAAATCGCAATCTCACGGTCTAAGATTTCATCTCCTTCGATGGCTGAAAAAGCACGAGTGAGAGGATTAATATCTGGTTGATGAATACTAACTGTTAATATCCCCTCTAGTAAAATATGTAAAGCATCAGCAACTTTCCCTGGTTGGATGAGTAAAGTACCAGCAGCTATTTCTATTTGATGACCAGTAGCAATCATCCAATCAATATCACTGTTAGTTAATTCTTTAAGTAAAACTTCTGTCATCAGTAATACCTTGTTATTTAATATTGGGAATTTCTGATTATTGATGCTGCAATCTGTCTAAAGTTTGTTGAATACGAAAGTGCGCCTCTTGAGAGGCTAATTCTTCCAATGTTAAATGAGTCAATGCCATTAACATCAAAAGTTGAATATTAGTATCTGCTAAATTACCTGCATATTTAGTCTGAAAATTCTGCAAATTTTCCGAAGCTACTTTCACCAATGCTTGTAAAACTCCAAAAGCACCATCGGAAAGTGGCGGTTGACCTCGGTAATTTTGTAGTCTACCTCCTTCTCGATAATTGGGAAATGATTCTAACCCTAAAAAACGCAAGAACCAGTCGGCACGATAATACCCAATAGCAGCTACAATCCCCCTGTAGTCGGCAATTAACTCGTCAAATATATTGTTTTGCATGGAGTCAAACAAGCGACGTGTAAAATAGTGAGTGCATTCATGTTCCAGGCGAATTGTCACAGATAGTTGTTGCCATTGAGATTCGTCAAGTCCCATTTCATTAGCTGAAGAATTGCTATAGAAACCATCACTCAAAATAATGAATTTATCCTGATAAAGTTGTTTTTGTGGTATTAGCCGCCTAAATTCTGCCAGCCAACTACTATCTGAGGAATTAGTAGGATTTTCATCTGCCCATAATTGGCGATACTGGTGAACTCTATCCCAGTTATTAAACCCGCTAACTATACAAGCTCCCATAGAGTCCGGGACTAACTGGGGTTCATTTCGCATTGTTAGAGCTTGTACCAGAAAAACAAAGTCTTCTCGGTTTCCAGTCAATAACACCGGGATAGTTCCAGCTAAACTTTGATGTAGTATTAATTGAAGTTTTTCAGGTTGTTGCAAAATCAAACCAGTTGCTTCGATCATGCCATCCACGGTTACACCCCTACGAGTGGCAGCCTGATACGCTTGTGTCTGACTGATACCCTCTAGGATGGGAAATCGGAACTGAACCAAGCGTTGTTTAAGTACCTCAAATGCTCCGACAACTTTTGCTGCAAGAGCGTATTCTTCCCAAGTGGTTACATGAGGCTCAGGGGTAAGAGGAAAGTTGACAGGAGCAGTTAATCTGTTGTGATTAAATATATTTTGGTTGTACGCCAATAGTTCCTCTATCTGTGCAGGAGTAGCTTGGAAAGAGGCAAGGATATCAGTACGAAATGATTGGGAAGCAATCATAGACGATTAGAGAGTAACGAAGATGAAAAAGATAAGGAAGATAAAGAGGATGAGGGAGTGAGAGAGACTACTAAACCGAATGGCACTAAGAAAAGCCCAAAGGCTTGTGTCGTCTCGTTCCCAGCCTGGGGGCTGGGAATGTGTTTAAAGAGGCTCTGCCTCTTGTCAAGCTAGTGGAGGCGGAGCCTCCCAGAATGGGTTCCCAGCCTCCAGGCTGGGAACCAGTCAGAGCAAGGGCTGTATCTTTTCTTAGTGCCATTCACTACTAAACCCAATGCCCCATGCCCCATCCCTAATGACTAATAACTAAACCAGCAATCTCATCAGTAATCTTTGTGATTGTCTGACTGATGGGATGCTCAGAATAACGTAGAGAGAAAAGACCAATGCTTGCTAGCTGCATCATTTCTTCTGAAAGAGGTAAAATTCCGGCTACTGGTACGTTGTAAATTTTCTCTACCTGTTGTTGCAAATCTGCCAAATTCAAGCTTGGTAGCACCTTATTAATTACTAATAGCATTTTTGGCACTCTCAGCTTGCGAGCTACATCCACTGTCACCGCAGTACCTTGAAAGTCTTGATTATCTGGACGTAAGAGAATCACTAAAACATTAGAAATACCAATGGAAAGTAAGGTTTCTTCATTTAGCCCTGGGTGTGTATCAATTAATAAATAATCCAGTTTTAGACTGCGGATAAGTTCTTGAAAGCCATCATTGAGTCGGACTACATCATAACCCTCACGGAGAATTCTGGCGATTTCACCAGCTTTAATACTAGAAGGTACTAGATATAGACTGCCTTTGACTTTACCTATATTTCCTTGTTCTGCAATTAAAGTATTAGTAACGTCGTAGGCAGCATCTTTAATATCACATCGCCCCCACAAATAATCATTGAGGGTGCGTTCCATTTTGTCCTCTTTCAGACCAAAAATAACGTGAATTCCTGGGGATTGAATGTCAGTATCGATAATACCCACACGTTGCCCTTGAAGTGCTATGTTAGCTGCTATATTGGCAATCAAGTTTGATTTGCCAGTGCCACCACGGAATGAATGAATTGCAATAATTTGTGCCATAAATTACCTCTTAATTAATAGTATTTGGGGATGGGGGATGGGGGATGG
>NZ_JADEXR010000243.1 GCF_015206995.1 aff. Roholtiella sp. LEGE 12411
GCCCAATGCCCAATGCCCAATGCCCAATGCCCAATGCCCAATGCCCAATGCCCCACTCTCTTCATTCCTCTACCCTACGACGACGCCGACGCGGCCTTTCCTGTTGGTCTTCACGCAAGCGGCGACCGACTTCATTAAAGAAATCTCTTCGTAGATAAGGATAATCGCTCACCCAGAGGTTACGACTGGGAAAGTATATATCACTGAATTCTTCAATACTGCTCAAATCTGCGCGATTTGACATTAATACCATTTCTGCAATTTGACCACGAGCAATGGCTTTGTGGGCAGGACGCAGTGGTGCCATAAACTCAATGGTAAATCCTGTGTCATCGCCTATCTCTAAGTTAATCTGTTTTTCTCGGTTTTCTACAATCACCAATTCGCCTTTGCTGTTGACGGTTTCTTGTTTACCAATCAACTGGTCTGTAATCCACCAATCCAGTACTCGACCACGAAAAAAGCCGCTGTACTTGTAACGGCGACATTGGGAATTCCGCATACTTGCCTGAAACACTGGATACCACAACCAAAAAAAAGCGCTAATAACCCCTAGCACAAATACTATTGAACCAAACTCAAGCCTGAACAAGGCTTTTACAAGTAGAATAACAACTACAGTAACTACAGAAATTAATAGCCGTTGCAAAAAATTTGAAAAATTCCCCCAGTAGTACTTGTACTGTAGGCCAGTGGCAATCAGGGGGACGAGTTGTTCAAATTTCTGGCGAGTCAGTGGGACAAGCATGAGTGCGAAGGTTTAGAGTATCTTTTCTAATCCATATACTAACGACTTTAGCGCCAGGACTTTGCGAATCGCTAATAGCACTCCTGGCATATAGCAAGCGCGATCGCTCGTATCATGTCGTAAAGTATAAATCTGACCTGATGCGCCAAAAATCACTTCTTGATGGGCAACTAACCCCGGCAAGCGCACGCTGTGAATCCGAATGCCTTCGTCTGCCTGACTACCCCTGGCTCCTGGTAATTTCTCCGTTTCTTCCACAAGAGGCGAGTTAAAAGTTTTACCCAATTCTCCTAATAACTGTGCCGTTTGAATTGCTGTACCACTGGGAGCATCAGCTTTTTGGTTATGATGCAGCTCGATAATTTCCACGTGGTCAAAATATTTAGAAGCTGCAACTGCGGCTTGTTGCAACAACACCATTCCAATAGAGAAGTTAGGGATAATTAGGCATCCGGTACTGGCTTTATCCGCAAAGTCTGCTAAGTCTTGAATTTGTTCGAGACTTAACCCCGTAGTGCCAACTACCGGACGAATCCCATAGGCGATCGCACTACGAATATTGTCATATACTGAATCGGGATGAGTAAAGTCTACAATTACCGCCGGGGGTGAATGTCTGTCGCCAGCCACATACCCTAACATCGGTTCTAATTGATTGGTAATCGGCACTTCCAGCGGTTCGCTTAAACCCGCTAATTCTCCAGCGTCTTTATCTTGATGTTCCAGACTGTGGTCAATTGCACCCACTAGGTTCAAGTCCGGTGCTTGCGCCACCGCTTTAACCACCTCACGGCCCATCTTACCAGCAGCACCGTTGACAATAACTGGGATAGGAGCTTGATTCGTCATAGGTCGAGAAATACTTTTTGAGTCACCAAGGGAATTGTAGAGACTTTGGTGATCTAGTGGCTACCTCCTCAAGTTTCTGGTTAAACTATTTCAGGACTTACGCAAGTGTCATATTTTTAACGCCAGAGGTTGTCCAGAGTCAAAGGTCAAAAGTCCAAAAAACCTTGATTTTTGACCGCCACTTCGCCTCGTTCCCAGCCTCCAGGCTGGGAATGTATTCCGAGAGGGCTGCTGCCTCTGCTCAAGCCACTGGAGGCGGAGCCTCCGAAAATGGGTTCCTAGCCTCCAGGCTAGGAACCAGTTAGGGCAAAGCTTAGAGCTTTTCTTAGTGCCATTCGGCATTGGGCATTGGGAGAAAAGGGAAAATTGTATCTTATGTTTAGTGGTTAATGCTTGATGCTCAATTTTGAACTAAGATCTAAAATTTAAAATCTAAAATTGGTATGTGGGCGATTTTAAAGTGTCATAATTTTTACATAAAAAAAGAGCTAGAAAATTAATTTTCTAGCTCTAGGTTGGAGACAAAAGAATCATCAAATCAAGGCTGACTTTGCGAAGAACTAGATTCTTCCTAAGTTATGTAGCCCTAAGATAATACCTGTACCTAAGATATGACCAAAGGCGAAAGTTGCTAATAATGCAGGTAAACCAAACCCACCAAGTGGATTGGGTAAGGGTAGAGCTGGTTCCGCATTAGGATACTTGATTGTGGATTTGCCAAAGGCAATAGCAGCGAGATTCGCCAGAATCATGATTATCCCAACTGTAGGACTCCATGACAGGGGTGTAGTTGCAGCAGCTAGTAAGGTCGAAGTTAACACCTGATTTGCTCCTGAAATTTATTAATGATTGAAAATATAATCTGAGTATTTCAGAGGTTAATTCCAGAAAACTTCTAATTTTGCATTAATATTTAACAGTTATTCTAACTACTTAATACAACTACCCTCCTTCTCCGGCTTGTTCGCCGCTAGGTACTAATTGAGTCTTGCTTGCGATCGCCCACACAGTCCATCCTGAAAAAAGATGAGGGCAAACCCTTGATCAAGGTAGTTGGAGACTCAGACGCGTTAAAATAGAGAGTAGTGGGTAAACAGCCTAATCGATACAAACTCTGGACTTCAATCCTCTGAGAAGCGTCATAGGACATTTTTTCTAAATAACAAAAGTAACTGCATTAATTGCCAAAGTGAAGTGAAAGCGCGATCGCTCTAAAGATAATTTACACTCAAAGTGACAACGATTAATTGCAGCTTCTGTTATGTCCTCAACTCTAGATTCTTTGCCACCTGCACTCGCTAAAATTGTCCAGCGCTTTCAACGCGCTTCCGAACCTAAGCGACGCTACGAACAGCTAATCTGGTATGCTCAGAAACTTAATGAGTTTCCAGAAGCTGATAAAATACCTGAAAATAAAGTTCCTGGTTGCGTTTCTCAAGTTTATGTCACAGCATCTCTTAATGATGGTAAGGTTGCGTTTCAGGGCGATTCTGATTCCCAGTTAACCAAAGGATTAGTAGGACTTCTAGTTGAAGGATTGCAGGGACTAACGCCAACTGAAATTGTCCAACTTACCCCAGATTTTATTCAAGCAACAGGCTTAAATGTTAGTCTGACACCTTCCCGTGCTAATGGGTTTTACAATATTTTTAAAACCATGCAAAAAAAAGCATTGGAATGTAAGTTAGATTTACCTAGCTAAACTTGGTCTTTGGGCATTGGGCATTGGGCATGGGGTATGGGACATGGGGCATGGGGCATGGGGCATTGGGCATTGGGCATGGGGCATTGGGCATTGGTGAATAAACAAATGACAAATGACAAATGACAAATGACAAATGACAAATGACAAATGACAAATGACAAATGACAAATGACAAATGACAAATTTATTATCTACATCTGCTGCTACTGGCTTTGGTGGAGTAGTTCAAGAATATCTGTGGAATTGGGAAAATCAGCAATTGCGCGTTGTTTATGAAATCCTTGGTAAAGGTTCACCGCTATTGCTATTACCAGCTTTCAGCAGTGTTTCGACGCGCTTGGAAGTGGGCGAACTTGCTAATTTACTAGCTCCCAATTTTCAAGTTGTAGCCGTAGACTGGCCTGGATTTGGAGAATCTTCTCGCCCTAGTTTAAATTATCGACCGGAAATATATCAGCACTTTCTGGGAGATTTTGTCAAAGCTGTTTTTAATACTCCTGTTACTGCGATCGCGGCTGGTCATGCTGCTAGTTACGTTTTACAATTGGCTGTCAAACAGCAAACTACTTTCTTACGAATTGTGTTGTTAGGCCCTACTTGGCGTGGCCCTTTGCCGACAATGGGGGCAAGTCAGCAAATAGCTGGCATTGTGAGAGAATTGGTGCGATCGCCTATACTTGGTCAAGCTCTCTACAAACTCAACACTACTCAATCTTTCTTAAGTTTTATGTACCGCCGTCACGTCTTTACTGACGCGGCTAAAATTACACCCAACTTCATAGAGAAGAAATGGCACACGACTCAACAACCAGGAGCGCGATTTGCTTCTGCCGCCTTTGTAACTGGTAATCTTGATGCTGTACACGAACAATCTGATTTTTTAGCACTTGTGCAGTCTTTAACCGTACCGCTTATGGTAGTAATTGGGGAATCCAGCCCTCCAAAATCACGAGAGGAAATGAACGCTTTGGTAGCTTTACCAGGAGTAAAAAGCGTTGTTATTCCTGGTTCTCTGGGACTGCATGAAGAATACCCAGCAGATGTTTTAGAAGCAGTTCAAGATTTTTTGTTATCCCCAGAAAATTAAATTATGTGATTATTTTGCTGAAACAAAAAAAACAGCAAGTTCGCACACAAATATAAAAAGATTTATGATATGTGATAATGATTATCCATAAGGTGAGATAAGGGGAATTTAGAGTATGGTGGCTGACGTAATCAACAATTCAGTTCCCGTTACTGTTCTGACTGGCTATTTGGGAGCAGGTAAAACGACTCTACTCAATCACATCCTCACCTACGAACACGGCAAAAAAGTTGCTGTGATTGTCAATGAATTTGGGGAAGTGGGTATTGATAATCAATTGATTATCGATGCAGATGAAGAAATATTTGAAATGAATAATGGCTGTATCTGTTGCACAGTGCGTGGTGATTTAATTCGCATCATTGGCAATTTGATGAAGCGACGCGATAAATTTGACCATTTAGTAATAGAAACGACTGGATTAGCCGATCCTGCACCAGTGATTCAGACATTTTTTGTAGATGAAGATTTACAAAGCCAACTGTCTTTAGATGCCGTGGTGACAGTCGTAGATGCCAAACATATTTGGCAGCACTGGGATGCAGACGAAGCCCAAGAACAGATTGCTTTTGCTGATGTAATTTTACTTAATAAAACAGATTTAGTAGCGCCATTCGAGTTGGATGAATTAGAAAAACGGATTCGGGCGATGAATGCGATCGCCAAAATCTACCGCACCCAAAATTCTGAACTAGGAATGGATGCTTTATTAGGTGTCAAAGCCTTTGATTTAGACCGTGCATTAGAAATTGATCCAGATTTCTTAGGCGAAGATGCTCATGTACACGATGAAAGTGTCTTTTCTGTAGCTTTAGTAGAAGCAGGTGCAGTCGATGGAGAAAAATTAAACACTTGGCTTTCGGAGTTACTGCGTACCCAAGGGACAGATATCTTTCGCATGAAAGGCATTTTAAATATTGCTGGAGAAGATAATCGATTTGTATTCCAAGGGGTACACATGATATTTGATGGCAAACCCGATCGCCCCTGGAAACCCAGCGAAACCCCTAAAAACGAACTAGTCTTCATCGGTCGCAACCTCGATGCAGCCCAACTCAAGCAAGATTTCCTCGCCTGTCTAGCGTAAAACAAGCTGTTCTGAAGCAGAGGAGCAGAGGAGCAGAGGAGCAGGGGGAGATGAATTAATAACCAATGCCCAATGCCCCATGCCCAATGCCCCATGCCCC
>NZ_JADEXR010000244.1 GCF_015206995.1 aff. Roholtiella sp. LEGE 12411
GGGCATGGGGCATGGGGCATTGAGAAGAATTTATTTTTTATCTCTTTCCCAATCCCTATTACTCAGTCTCTAGTCCCTAGTCCCTAATACCCAGTCCCTAATACCCAGTCCTTAGTCCCCCGACAACTGACATAGGAATTGGGAATTTATGCGAATTCTGATTATAGGTGGCACTCGGTTCATTGGTGTCTATTTGACTCAACTACTGGTGGAACAAGGACATGAGGTGGTACTATTCAATCGTGGTAATCATCCAGCACCATCCTTGCCAGGAGTAGGACAAATCACAGGCGATCGCACTGACGCAACTCAACTAAAGGAAAAGTTATCACAAGAGAAGTTCGATGTCATTTTTGACAATAATGGACGGGAACTTACGGATACTCAACCACTGGCAGAAATTTTTCAAGAGCGCGTGCAACATTTTGTATATATGAGTTCTGCGGGAGTATATCTCAAATCTGATCAATTACCCCATGTAGAAGGCGATACCGTCGATCCCAAAAGCCGTCATAAGGGTAAGCATGAAACAGAAGCTTATCTAATGCAATTGGGATTACCCTTTACCTCCATTCGTCCCACGTACATTTACGGCCCCCGTAATTATAACGAGTTAGAAAGCTGGTTTTTTGACAGAGTTGTGCGCGATCGCCCCATTCCAATTCCTGGTAACGGGTTGCACATCACTCAGCTAGGTCATGTAAAAGACTTAGCAAAAGCAATGACTCAGGTTTTGGACAATGAACGAGCAGTTGGGCAAATTTATAATATCTCCGGCGATCGCTTTGTTACTTTTGACGGTTTAGCCCGTGCTAGTGCTGTCGCTGCTGGCAAATCACCCGATGCTGTGAAAATTGTCCACTATGATCCGAAAAAGTTTGATTTCGGCAAGCGCAAAGCTTTTCCAATGCGGGTGCAGCATTTCTTTGCTTCGGTAAATAAAGCCATTACAGAATTAGATTGGCAACCAGAGTATGACCTGATTTCTGGGTTACAAGACTCATTGGAAAATGATTATTTGGCTTCTGGGCGAGATCAGGCTGATGTAGATTTCTCCGTGGATGAGGAAATTTTGCAAGCTTTGTAAGCAACATGATTAGGGCACAACAATGTTGTGCCCTTACGAAAAACTGATGCGTGCGATCGCACCGTCATACCTCATTGGGGTCAATGCCCAACTCTCGCAATCTTGCTGCTAATTGTTCAGCCCGTTGCCTTTCCTGTTCTAGTGGAGTGGGAACCCAATTCCCAGCCGCATCGTACCAGCGTAACCACAATCGCTCAATCCCTTGGTAGGAACCTTGCCAGAGTCCTAAGCCCATTTGCAAACCAGGCATCCACACCTTTGGTGTACTTAAGTTCAACTCGCTGTAACGGTCTGCGACTAGTTGGAAGGCTTGTAGTTTGTCGGTGTAGCGGTCAAACACAATGTAGTAGGGAACTCGCAAAATCCGCTCATAAACTTCCCACTTGGTGGGTGGTTGCTTAATCTCCCGGAGAGTTTGTCCTAAATCTTCTTTTTCAGTCCCAGGAGACAGCAGTTCTACCGCTACAAAGGGAGCAACTCCTTCTTGCCAGATGACATAACTTAAACGCAAGTTCTGCTGTTCATAGAGACGCGAAACTCCTACAGCAGCAAACCAATCTGGGCGTTTGTACCACAGTGTATGCTGGGGATCGTAATAAAGGTTTAAGTCACTGGCAACAAATACCTGGTCTGGTGGATAGTTGGGTGGAAAAAACGTTTCGCGCAAAAGCTGGGGTTGAAAAATGTGAAATTCATCAGGCAAACCAGGCTCCTTGGGATCTTCACTGGGAAGATCATACATCGTAGGTAGGGCTTCTTTGGCAGGGCGAGGCGGGTCTGTTTGATACATAGAAGTCATAAATTAAAAGAAAGATTTTTTCTTGTACCTGCGAAAGACGCGATCAATGGCGTCTTTATTTTTTACTGTAGAGTGATCGTGTTATTTTCTTTCGTATTGCTCAAATCACAAGGTTTTTCTAACTATTGAATATAGCAATTCCAGTTGATTGGTGAAGAACACCTGTTGACCTGTTGTTAATGAATTGTGTAAATGTCACTGAAATTATTATTTGTTAATAAAATGACCAAGATTTTACAATATCCACTCCACAACGTTTTAGAGGCGCGCGCCCGTTTGGGTGAAGTCCCCATTTGGGATTCAACCCAGAAGCTGCTTTACTGGATTGATATCTATAACCATCGAGTGCATCAATTCCATCCTGCTACAGGAAATAACACCTTTTTTGATGTGGGAGATGTAGTCGGTGCGATCGCTCAAGCCGGTGCAAATCGATTGATTATGGCGTTGCGTCATCACCTGGCTTTCCTCAACACTCACACAGGTGAAGTAACTCCAATCGCGGAAATGGAAGCAGATTTACCGGATAACCGTTTCAATGATGGCAAATGCGACTCTCAAGGTCGTTTCTGGTTCGGCTCAATGTGTTCTTTAGAAAAACCCCAGGCTAGCCTCTATCGCTATGACCATGATGGCTCATTGCATGTGATGGAAACAGGATTAACTATCTCTAATGGTTTGGGATGGAGTCCTGATCAAAAGACATTTTACTTGACCGATTCTCCTCAGCAAAAGATATATGCTTATGATTTTAATTCAGCAACGGGTAGCATCAGCGATCGCCGCATTTTTGTTGATTTAACTGGTGAGTCTTTTTATCCCGATGGGTTGACGATAGACAGTGAAGGACATATTTGGTCAGCTATGTGGGATGGGTGGTGTGTAATTCGTTTTAATCCCCAGGGTGAGGAGATATTGCGGATAAAGCTACCCGTGCAGTTGCCAACAAGCTGCACCTTCGGGGGCGATAATTTGCAAACACTCTACATTACTACCGCCTCAGTTGGACTCAGCCAAGTGGAAATCGAAAAAAGTTTCTACTCTGGTGACTTGTTTGCTCTCCAAACTGATGTTACTGGATTACCCAGCTATAATTTTTAGGTAATAAGTAGTAGCTTTATCGGGTTGAGGTTGAGGCTTTAAGTTTTACCACTACCATATTTTTCTAACAGTCCAATTTTGGTGCTTATTAGAAAATGCGGATAATGATAATAAATCTAGGGTCAAGTTCACACTTGTTTAACCCAAGTATTTATTTGTTTGCGAATTCTAAAATTGTTAATTTTTGCACTTCTGAACTCCAAGTTTTTAGTATAGAACTTAAAATTCCGAGTTCTCAGCTTAAAATTCCGAGTTCTGAGCTTGAAATATTGAGTTTTAAGCTTGAGGTTCCGAGTTCTAAACTGAAATTTCCAAGTTCAGAACTTAAATCTCCAAGTTCTCAGCTTGAAATTTTGAGTTCTCAGCTTGAAGTTCCGAGTTTTGAGCTTGTTCTAACAGCAATTTTCAATTGAGTAGCTTGTAGAATAGACATTGTAATGCTCACCTTACTGTAGTCTATTTATAAAAAAACTTGCTGTAAGAGTCCCGTGTAACTTTTTTGGGATTCACTTTGTACTTAATTGAGCGTTTTCCCCAGTAGAATTTTGTGGGATCAGGTAAACTACCCCAGATATTAACGTCAGGGCGACCGAAATCCAAAAAGTAATGAGAGATGGGATTTGCCACACTGGTGGTAGAGGTGCGATTAAAAGAGCGATCGCCACTATTTGACTAACGGTTTTGAGTTTACCCCAAATATTTGCCCCCGTAATCGTCGTTTGATTGACTCGCCAACCAGCGATCGCTAATTCCCGCCCTAAAATCAAAAACACTCCCCAAGCTGGAACCTTTCCTAGTTCAATCAACACCAATAACGGCGCAAGTACCAGCAATTTATCTACTAAAGGGTCGAGAAACTTACCTAATTCACTAATTTGGTTGAGTTTTCGCGCTAAATAGCCGTCTAACCAATCGGTTAATGCTGCAATTAGAAAAATTGTCAAACATATCCACCTAGCTTGTGGCGTGGGATTGTACAAGCCGTAAAGTAAAAATGGAATCCCCAAGAGGCGAGAGAAGGTAATCCAGTTAGGTAGAGTCATAGGGAATCTAAAAATGTGCAGATTCTATGCAGATTAGCTGATCTGAGTTTACCTGCGTGGGATGATCGGTTTTTTGATATTCACTAAACAATCTATGACTCAACAACCAGACTTAGAATTTCGCATCGAACGCGATTCGATGGGCGATCGCCAAATCGCCAGTAGCGTTTATTATGGTATTCAAACGCTGCGAGCGCTGGAAAACTTCTCTATTAGTGGTATAAGTCCTTTACCTACTTATGTAGATGCTTGTCTTCTAATTAAAAAAGCTACAGCCATTGTTAATGGTAAACTGAGTTGCATTCCCCAAGATATTAGTCAGGCAATTATCCAAGCTGCTGATGAAATACTTGCGGGTAAATTACGTGATCAGTTTGTGGTTGATGTCTATCAAGCGGGTGCTGGAACATCGCACCACATGAACGTCAACGAAGTTTTGGCCAATCGCGCTTTAGAAATTCTCGGCGAAGAAAAAGGCAATTACAAGCGTGTTAGTCCCAATGACCACGTTAACTATGGGCAGTCTACCAATGATGTGATTCCTACAGCAATTCGCATTGGTGGCTTATTGGCACTGTCAAAGACGTTACACCCAGCTTTAGATCAAGCGATCGCTGCTTTAGAAAACAAAGCTGTAGAATTTCAAGATATCGTTAAATCTGGCAGAACACATCTGCAAGACGCTGTACCCGTGCGTTTGGGTGAGAACTTTCGCGCTTGGGCGCAAATTCTCACAGAACATCAAAACCGCATTTATACAGCCTCCGGGGATTTGATGGTGCTGGGTTTAGGAGGTAGTGCTGCTGGAACAGGGATGAACACTCATCCTCAGTATCGTGCCCGTGTGGTAGAAATTCTCTCAGAACTGCTAAACTTTCCCTTGGAACCTGCACCCCACCTGATGGCAGCAATGCAGAGCATGGCTCCATTCGTCAATGTTTCCGGTGCTTTACGCAACTTGGCGCAGGATTTAGTTAAAATATCCCATGACTTGCGGCTGATGGATTCGGGGCCAAAAACTGGCTTGAAAGAAATTCAATTACCCCCAGTGCAACCAGGTTCCTCGATTATGCCAGGGAAATATAACCCGGTGATGGCAGAGATGACATCAATGGTATGTTTTCAGGTGATGGGTTACGATAGTGCGATCGCTTTAGCAGCCCAAGCGGGACAATTAGAACTAAATGTGATGATGCCGCTGATTGCCTATAACCTGATTCACAGTATCGAAATTCTTGGGTTAACCATCGCTGCACTCGCGCAACGCTGCATCCAAGGAATTACTGCCAACCAAGAACGTTGTTTAGCTTACGCTGAAGGCAGTTTAGCTTTAGTAACGGCACTCAATTCGCACATAGGTTATCTAAAAGCAGCAGATGTGGCCAAAGAATCTTTAGAAACTGGCAAATCTCTGCGACAAATTGTCTTAGAACAAGGATTGATGAGTGAGGCTGAATTAGCCACAGTGTTAAATTTGGAAGAAATGAGTGGTATCTTACCTCTGAAGACAGAATAATAGGGTATGGGGCATGGGGTATGGGG
>NZ_JADEXR010000245.1 GCF_015206995.1 aff. Roholtiella sp. LEGE 12411
GAAAAACCCAACGGATCTAAAGCGATTATTCCGCGTTTGTCTGACACTAGTTTGAATAAACTCAGCAGCTAGGTCAGATAATCTTAAGTTCTCAGTTTGTTGCTTCTGAAAATCTTTTGCTTCTCTCAACCGCTTCCCCTGAAGGAGATAATCTTTCGCCTTTCTCCTATCTTGCCATTCAACAGCCACCGCTTCAATTTTCCGTTTTTGTCGGAGTATATCCCGACTTTCCTCAATCCATTTGCGTAATAGCGACCAATAGCGAATCAATGCTTCATGAGCCACATCTACTACAGCAACTTGACCAAAACCTGATCCCTTCTCAATTAAAGTACTAGTGACAACTAACTTCTCATCAGCTAACCGTTGAATAACTTTATTAATCACAGCTTCTGGATACTGTGAGCTAACTAAATCCCGTTGGAAAACTTGTCTACGCGTTTCTGTTCCTTCTCCCAACTGCGTCAATTCTAAAAAAATCCGCTTTGTTGCTTGCTGTTCCTCTGGTGACAATGACTCATAAACTTCTGTAGCACGTGTTTGCAACGTTCCCCTCACTCCACCCAGTCGGGTATAGGCAGTAAGCGTTAACCGTTCCTCAGTTTTTTGCTTCCATAGTTCTGTCAGCGTGTACTGCAACAACGGTAAACTTCCCGGTGAACCTTCTACATCTGCAATCATTTGAGAAACTAATTCGGGTTCTACTTCTAAGTTCACCTGTTCAGCGGGTTTGATAATTGCTGTTTCTAATTCCTCCCGACTCATTGGTGTTACTGTTACCAAATGCTCCTGAATTTCCTTGGCTAGTCCTCCATAGTCTTGTTCCAAACATTTGCCAAAGAAATCGCCTCGCATTGTCATTACTAGGCAGAGTTTATTGTCATTGCGCTGCAAAGCACCTAGCAAACATTTAAAAAAATTTTGTCGTGCTGTAACGTCCTGACACAGTGTAAAAGCTTCTTCAAACTGGTCTACCACTAACACCACGCGCTGAGTTTGCGTAGCACTAAACAGCTGTCCTAAACCAACTGCTCCTTTAGCAATCAATTCTTCTGCTTTTGCTAATTGAGATGCACGTTCAATATCTGATAATTCTGATTCTACAAATGCCAGTGCTAAATTTTGTAAAGGGTTAATCCCTGGTCGAAATATTTTCAACTGCCAAGTATCACTACCTGATAACCTGCGTCCTAACTTTAATTGATAAAGTAAACCCGCTCTAACAACACTAGATTTACCACTTCCTGATGCTCCCAACACAGCGAGGAAATTACCAGAGCGCACTTTTTCTAATAATTCGTCGGTTAACGCTGTTCTGCCATAAAATAATTTGGCATCTGCTTCGGTGCAATCAAAATAAGACAACCCTTTGTAAGGACAAATAGCTGATACCTGTACTGTGGAGTTAGCAGGAGAGGAATTCCATTTGCGAGTGAGATTAATTGCTTCACCAGAGTTAGCAAAAATGGGACGCTGGGGGAAGGGGTGATGTTCTTGATTGAGCAAGTCAACTAAGGTGTAGTTACTCACCCAACGTTCTTGCTTTGGTTCCAAACCTTTGAGCAGTGCCGCAGTTAGTACGCTGTGTTGGCTATTAATCTCTTCAAAAGCCACTTCAAAGGAACGAGAAGCAGCAATAAAACATCTGTCTCTTCCTTTACCGCGATCGCCTGGATCTGCCTCAGCAAAATTTAGCACTTCTGCGCTATAGCAGCAATCCAAAATCACAATTTGTTGTCTGACTTCGCTTTCTTGCAGCAGTCGTCGCAGCCATTGTAGAGATAGTCCCCAATTACCCGCATCGGGGTTGATTTCACTCGTTGCTAAAAAACCTTCCTGAATCCCTAGATTTTTCCGCAATCCATGACCAGAAAAATACAGCAGTGCTGTGTCTGGTGGCTTCCCATCTGGCTTAAATAATTGGACGATCGCTCTTTCTAACTGAGTTAAACTAACTTTAGTTTGCTTACCAATGCGAATCGTCTGATTTTCCTTGTCTTTGACTGCTGGTAGCCGCGTTACCCGAAATTCACCATGTTGTTGTAAGATTTGGGCGATCGCTTCACCATCGGCAGCTGGTGCGTTGAGACTGTTTAAGCGGTCATACGTGTTAATTCCCACCACCAAAGCGTCTCGACTCATCTTAGTAAGCTTTATGATAGTTTAGTCGCATTATTTCCAGCTTCTACAAGAAATTTACCGCATTTTCCGTAAAAATGTATAGAGTTAAACGGGCGGTTAAAAACCGCGTCTACACAGGCAAAACTCACTTCCGTGGGTTTCAAAACCTTGATTTTAGTCCGCGGAGGCGGACTTTGTTTGTGTAGCCGCGAATTCTATTCGCCCTGGTTCTCAATTGACTACACGCAATTCTTTTAGGCGAGATTTATTCAATGACTCAACTCACACCTATTCAGTTAGAAGATGGCACTATTATTTACATTGAAGCTACAGATAGTATAGATGCTCCACCAGTGATTACCGAAGTTTCTCCAGAGGGAGAAGAAGAAGCACTAATTGATAAGGGATGGGATGCTGATGCTGCACAAAAACAGATAGTCCAAAATTTCCAAGCAATTGAAGGTACAATTCGGGCTTATACTGTTTATTCACTCAATGCTTTTAAGAAAATCCCTGTTGCTAATATTGATAAAGTCACTCTAGAATTTGGCATCAAAGTTGGCGGTGAAGCAGGTATACCTTACGTAACTAAAGGCACGGCTGAAAGCAATCTTAAGGTAACGGTAGAGTGTTCATTTCCTGACCAACTGGAAAAGAAAACTCAGCAATCATGAGTGAGAATATTGATGCAGCCAAAATTTCTATTATTATTCCGGCTATTAATGAAGCGGGGAATATTAAAGAAGCTATTGCTACTATTGAACTCAGCAAAAATATAGAAGTGATTGTGGTAGATGGTGGCTCACAAGATGACACAGTAGCGATCGCTCAGTCTTTAGGTGTAAAAGTTATCTCATCATCTCCTGGTCGTGCTGCTCAAATGAATGCGGGTGCTATGGCTGCTAGTGGTGAGATTCTGCTGTTTCTTCATGCAGATACCCGTTTACCAACTGGGTTTGATGCCATGATTCCCACGGCGCTACAACAGCCTCGGACTGTAGCTGGTGCATTTAACTTGCGGATCGATGCATCACTTTTGAGTTTAAGATGGGTGGAGTGGGGAGTAAATTGGCGATCGCGTTTTTGCCAAATGCCTTATGGCGACCAAGCAATTTTTGTAACAAAACAAATATTTCAGGAAATTGGTGGCTTTCCTGAATTGCCTATCATGGAGGACTTTGAACTCATGCGTCGTTTAAAAAACACTGGACGCATTGTAATTATCCCCGTGCCAGTTATTACATCACCCCGTAGGTGGTTGCAAAAGGGAGTTTTAAAAACTACTTTACTTAATCAAATAGTAATTATTGCTTATTTATTAGGTGTTTCACCTAAACGTATTCATAGCTGGTATCGCTGGGAGAAAATCAAGAGAGGTTAACCTGTTTCTCATGTAGATAGTTTATCTTTGTAGCGTTAAATTCGATGTATAAATTTTTAGTATTAAATCTCTAAAGATAAAAATGAGAAAGCACAGATTAAATTCTAAATTCAAACTGTTACTGTTAACTTGCCTGGTTGTCACCCTAATAATTGCTGCAAAACAGTTGAACGTTCAGGGGCTTTTACAGACCTCAGTCATTTGGGTTCACAGTCTTGGCGTTTTAGGGCCCATTGCTTTCATATTGATTTATAACTTGGCAACATTGTTGTTTTTACCAGGTTCTCTTCTAACTCTAAAAGGTGGTTGTTTGTTTGGTGTATTTTGGGGGTCAGTTTATGTATTAATTGCGTCAACAATTGGAGCAACCTTAGCTTTTCTCATTGGACGCTACCTGTCACGGGATTGGGTTTGCCGGCAAATGGAGAAAAATCCGAAATTTAAAGCGATT
The DNA here is from genome assembly GCF_015206995.1 of aff. Roholtiella sp. LEGE 12411. GTDB lineage: Bacteria > Cyanobacteriota > Cyanobacteriia > Cyanobacteriales > Nostocaceae > Komarekiella. The sequence goes on from NZ_JADEXR010000245.1 coordinate 3,954, forward strand.
GATTTGGCAGTTGCCAGAGAAGGATGGAAAATTGTCTTACTAACTCGCCTTTCTCCCGTCTTCCCGTTCAATTTATTAAATTATGTTTTTGGAGTGACACAAGTTTCCCTCAAAGACTACATATTAGGCTCTCTCGGCATCATTCCAGGTACTGTAATGTACGTTTACATTGGTTCTTTAGCTGGTAATCTTGCCGTGGTTAACATGTCTCATCAGCCAACCAGTGTAGAAACTCAAATCTGGCAATGGGCGATGCGAGTAGTTGGGTTAATTGCTACCGTTGCAGTAACTATCTATGTTACAAAGGTTGCTCAGAAAGCTCTAGCCCCAAGTATAAGAGCAGCAATTAGCCATGATCCAAATAATAATTAATTTAAATTGTCCATAACATAAAAATTCAGATAAAAAAATACTTCAAAAGTTTTATCACTTTTGCAATTCATGAAAAATCTAATTATCACCAATCAATTTTGTACAAAAATCTCAAGAGAGTTTTTTCGACTAAGTATATTAGTATTGCTGGTGGTTAGCTTGACTTTTTTGTTCAACACAGACTTGGCTTTGGCACAAGAGTCCATCAACACAAATTCTTTTAATCCCCAAGCAATCTTACGGAACGCTTTGCAGTGGATTGACAGCCTTGGTACAGTTGGAGCTTTAGCCTTTATTGCACTTTACATCGTCGCCACTATTGCTTTCTTCCCGGGTTCTATCCTCACTTTGGGCGCTGGTGTCATTTTTGGTGTAGTTTGGGGTTCACTCTATGTATTTGTTGGTGCAACTCTAGGTGCTACATCTGCTTTCCTCGTCGGACGTTATTTAGCTAGGGGGTGGGTTGCTCGTAAAATTGCAGATAACAAAAAGTTTGCCGCTATTGACCAAGCTGTTGGCAAAGAAGGATTAAAAATCGTTCTGTTAACGCGGCTGTCTCCAATATTTCCCTTTAACTTATTAAACTATGCCTTTGGTATCACAGGAGTTTCACTTCAAGACTATTTTATCGGCTCTGTAGGCATGATTCCCGGAACCATAATGTATGTTTATATCGGTTCCCTGGCTGGTAATCTTGCCATGATTGGGACTGAGGCTCAACCTACCAACCCTACTTTACAATGGACAATTCGGCTCATCGGTTTGATTGCTACAGTTGTCGTTACCATTTATGTCACCCGTATTGCTCGCAAAGCTTTAGAAAAAGAATTATGAATTCATATTCTCGTTTCTCTGCTGAGCATGGGCTTTCAGCTTTAACAGGGAAAAGCTTCAATAATATCTGTCAATTACAAACGGACAAAACAGTTAAAAGCCTATATTTCTTATTAAAGAATCTCGAATTAAAACCCCAAGCTAAAGAGTTCAGGACTTACGCAAGTCTCATATTTTTAACGCCAGAGGTTGTCCAGAGTCAAAGGTCAAAAGTCCAAAAAACCTTGACCCTTGAACGCCACTTGCTTTAAGTCGGCAGAGCCGCAAGGGCGCAGTGGCTCCCCTTGACCCTTGACTCTTATACCACAAGCCTTGTGTGCCAGTTGCGTAAGTCCTAGAG
>NZ_JADEXR010000246.1 GCF_015206995.1 aff. Roholtiella sp. LEGE 12411
GCCCCATTCCCCATGCCCCATTCCCTTGTGAGTTAAGCAGATTATTCAAAAACATACTTTTGAGCCACTTTCCAATAACGCGAGAACCGCTTAAGGTCGATGTAGCCGTCGTACTCAAAAAATGGTTCTATCTCTAATACTTCTACGGCTAAAGAAGGCGCAATTTCATTGCAGATATGATTAAATTTAGGGCTGGGACTTGTTGTTGTCACAACTAAGTTAGCATCATGTTCCTTAGCAAAGGCTAAAATTTCTTGCGCCACATCGCCACGGTGGATGACAACAGGTAACTCTAGCAAGCATTCATAGATAAATGTAAGGCGTTTAAGACTCAGTTGCCATTCTTCTATCAAAACATCATCCCAAACCCAAATAGCTGGAGCATCGGGGTATTTTTGTAATGCGGGGTTGTATGGACTTAGACAGTCTCCATGCACCCAAACAATTGGTTTATTCATCACATTTTGGATTATAGTTATCGGAAGCTTGCACTAGATGCGATCGCAGCTACGTCCTCAATGAAGCTGTAGCTGCTGATTTAAAAATGTACCAGTGGCACCCACAAGCGGATTATGCAGAAATACTCGATAATACCCACATTAATTTGGTCTTAAGAATCCCCGTCTCGGAACGAGCGGTGAGTATCAACTTTTACCTTTATTTGGGCGCTGCCAACTTTGGCTATTGGGTTGTTTAGAAAATTCCCCATTGGGAAAAAGTCGCTGTTCTAATTCTTCATAGCTACCTTCAAACTCACAATGACCGTAAAGGGGACACTGACGACAATAAACGCCTTTACTGTAGCGTTCTAAGTTCTCGCGGTTGAAAAAATATGGTTTTTGGCTAAAGGTGCTGGCAACCCACTGCCATGACATATTATTGCTAGCTGGATCACCATCTAAAAGATGTTCAAGAAACCACTTGGCTCCTGCTTGCCAACGGATGCGCCGCCAATGGATAATGTAAGCCGCTAGCCACATCCGCTTATGGTTATGTAAGTAGCCAGTTTCCCGTAAGTCACGACTAAAGCTGTCGATGCAAACTAATCCTGTGGTGCTTTCTTTAATATCTTGTGGTAAATCTGCTGTGTAATCTGTTGGTGTGTAACCAGTTTTGTATTCCTCTTGGTCTTGCCAAATGCCACTGCCTAGCTTGACATATAACTTTTGCCAGTAGTCGCGCCAGCCCAATTCGTTAATTAGTTTAGTGGCATCATCTGGATGCTGTACATGCTCAAGTACATAGTCCCGAATTTCTCGCAAGCTCAAAACCCCATAGCGAATATAAGGCGAAAGTCGCGTGACTGCACCTGTTAATAAGTTTCTTGTTTTACCATAGTTTGCTGAGTCTACTTTTTGTAGTGCTTGCTCAGCAGCTTTACGTCCCCCCACAGTTTCGCTGATATGGTCATCGCGTTTTGCTGCATCTGGGAATTCTTGGCAGAGATAGGCTATTAACTGATTACGATTAGCAAATTTACGCAGCATTTTTTGTGATTTTTTACTTAAATTTTGGTAAGACAATAGCAGCAAGTTAAATAGTTATGATCGCTAATTATATAGAAGCATAGGCGTGGAGTGTCTGCACCTTACTAAGGCGCACAATTCTACTGGGGTTCCTTTGCGGTTTGATTATTCAGCTTACATTTCTTACCATTGCAACAGGAGCAAGTTATGGTGTTACATGTAAATACTACTGAGCAACAAGGTTACTATCGCTACGATCCAACTGGTCTAGATCAAAAGGGGCCTGCACGGATTTTTCCCTATACAGGGGAAGATGGCGTGTTGCGCTATCTGTTGACAAAACTGCGTAAAAATCAACTAAATCATGGACAGCTATCGCAACCTTGGAGTCTGCTATTAACAGAGGTGGAAAATGCAATCCAGTCCCTAGATGAAAACTGGTTGCGAATTTCTATTTTGCTGGTAGATTTGGAGATTTTTCAATCAGGATGGTTTAATTTCAATTTGCCACCGAATGAACAGTTTAACGTCAGTTTTGTTCGGAAACGGCGGACAATGGGACAGAGACTTATAGCAGCAACCAAAGCAGCTGAGGTAGTAAATACACAGAGTTATATTTCTGTTACGGCTAAGAACGAGCAGCAGCGATCGCAATTTTTTCAAGCTTTAGAACAAAGCGGGCGACCCTACCCAGTAGCGAACCAAATTTATCAACGGGATGGTGGTTTGAGCGATCGCGAGTTTGCTCGTCAACGATTGGCTGGACAAAACCCAAATGTGATCCGTCGAGTTCAATCAGCTGAACAACCAATTTTACAAGCTTGGGCAACTCAGCCTTACCAATTGGCAGATGGTAGGACAATCGACCTAACACACTCAGTAGTCGAAAATCGTTTATTTGTTGCCGATTATCCTCTGTTACAAGACTTGAAAGTCACAGATTTACAGCCGGGACGCTATGTGGGGAGTCCTGTAGCGTTATTTTACCGCTCTGAGCAAGGGTTAGAACCAGTACTAATCCAGGTGGAAAAAGGGAAAATTGTGACTCCTGCAATCAGCGGCGGGAATGCAGACGACTGGATGCGGGCAAAACTCTACGTGCAAACAGCCGATGTCACACATCACGAACTGATTACCCATCTTTGCTACACCCATCTAGCAATGGAGGCGTTTGCGATCGCCACTCCCCGACAGTTACCTAGTAACCATCCTCTTTATCGGTTACTGTATCCCCACTTTCAGTTTTTACTAGCAATTAATACGCGGGGTAATACAGTCTTGCTCGGCGAGGAAGGTGCTATCGGTAAGTTGATGGCTCCCACTAGAGAGGCATCTTTGGGGTTGATTAACCGAGCTTATCGCCAACGCTCTTTCGCGGAATACTCTCTGTTAAATGACATCAAACGCCGGGGAATAGAATCTGAATTGATCTCAGAATTCCCTTACCGAGATGATGCCTTATTGCTATGGGAAGCGATCGCCAACTACACGACTCGCTATTTACAACGTTACTATCCAAGCGACCAGGCAGTACAGCAAGACCCTTATCTAAGAGCCTGGGCGACAGAATTAGGAGCACCCTTAGACTCACGTCTCAAATCAGAGTTTCCCCAAGCGCCGGACTGGCTACCTAAAGAATGGGTGATTGCTGCTGGACTGGAACCTCAAGAATTGCCCTCTTATCCCCGGATGCCTGGGTTTGGTGAAATCGCCAGTTTGCAACAACTCATAGATATTGCTACTGTAATCATCTTTACCTGTGGCCCTCAACACGCAGCAGTCAACTTCAGCCAATTTGATTATGTTACTTATGTACCCAACGCCCCGCTAGCACTCTACACCCGACCAGACACACCAACCACCCTTGAAGAATTGCTACCTCCAACTAAGCAAGATTTGGGACAGATGCAATTAACTTTTTCCCTGAGTGGAATTTACTGGGGACAACTAGGTAGTTCCGAGCTCATTCAGTTTGTTGATCAAGGCGATCGCCAAATCCTCAAACAGTTCCAAAATGAATTATTGGAGATTGAAAGCAAAATCAAGACACGCAATCAGCTACGTGTGGTGGATACCGAGATTGAGTATCCATATTTATTGCCCTCTCGCATTCCCAACAGTATTAATATTTGATGAGCGATCGTCCAATCTCAGTAAAATTTTAACTAATTTAGTAGAAGTCCCACATCTCACTTTTAGGAGTGTGGGACGCCAGTCGCCTGGGACGAGAAACCCGTCTGTTGCGCTGGCTCATGAATGCGCGTGAGTGAGGAATTGACCAACAAACGAAATTGAACAGCGTTCAATCAGGATCGTTAGAATTAACAGTACGGCAGTATTCCAAAGCTGCTATTAGAATACTCAGTGTCGAAGATTGATCTAGTTAAAACATTGTGGAAGAAAAGAATTTAAAGTTTGATGCTGAGATAACGTTTGAGACAGAAAAACTTGAAGGTGTCCCTTGTGAGATTGTTTTTCCAAAAACACAAAATGAAAGAGTATTAATCGTAGTTCAATTTAATACAAACAATTTCTCAATACCAAAAATTCCTTTTGTATTTGCACTAAATTTGCTAAAAAATGATTAAATCTATAAATATGCTAAATCCTCGTAATAACACGGTATAACAATCTGCTTGCACCCGACCGTTGAGAATTGATTGGTTGACTACGAGAAGTTAGTTGCAGCGGGTGAAGCGGGTCGTTAATACATATGTGATTTTGTTTACCATAAATTAAGATAAGATCGTCTGTCTGTACAGGATTTTACATAGAAGACTAGCGCTTGGGAACTGTAGCAGGGTCAATAAATCTGGTCAGAGAGGGCGCGATAGCCCATACTAGATGCTAGACACCTTCGACCATAGGAGCCGTTTATGTTGGCATTAAGCTCAAAAGATTGGGTGCTTCTGAGTCAAGCAACTATAAAATTGAACTAGGTCTATCACAAGAATGTGAGCAGTTCTGCTATGAAGACGTTGGCTAAATGGTCTATAGACGACTATCATCGCATGGTTGAGGCGGGCATTTTGCGTGGTCGTCATGTGGAATTGCTAGCAGGCGAAATTGTTGAGATGAGTCCAGAAACCCCAATTCATTATACTACAGCAAAACGAGGTGCAAAATATTTAGAAGAGTTGCTCTCAGGTAAAGCTGATATTCGTTTCAATGGGCCGATTACACTATCCGACTCGGAACCCGAACCTGATATTGCAATTGTTCGACTTCCAGAATCATCCTACAGCGATCGCCATCCTGCTCCTCAAGATATCTTCTGGATTGTGGAAGTTGCTAAGACAAGCTTAAAAAAAGACTTAGATATCAAGGCTGCGATTTATGCAACGGCTATGATTCAGGAATATTGGGTTCTAGACTTATCTACCAAGCAGATGATCGTGTTAAGGAACCCTCAAGATGGTAAATACCTTGAAGAACATACTATTGGGGAAGGAATTATTACACCACTAGCATTCACAGATGTTTCAGTTTCTGTGAAGAGGCTTTTATCATGAGGCGATTACAGTAGCCCAACACTGCGGTGAAGCGGACAGTTAAGATATCTTGGTGCTGAGTTCGATCTTATCTCCTGTTGCTCACCTTCACCGTTAACATATATGTGATTTTGTTTACCACATTTTTTGTCGTTCTTGCGGTTATGAGTTGATGCACACATTGGACATTGAATAACGATGTCTACGACAAGCTACGCCTATGATCGAATTCATAAGACATGATTTCTGTCCTAAATTGCTGCATTAATAATATTAACCATCTCCTTTTAAAAGCGATCGCCCACCCTTTCTATGATTATCATTATTGTATTATTATTTTCCCCAGACACACTACATATTTTTTCAAGGTCGCGGATGCTTTGAGGCTGACAAGATAATATTTTTAATCTCTAATGCCATTTGATTTGCGTTCTCTCATATCGCTTTCCCCATGCCCCATTCCCCATGCCTAATCCTTAACCAATACCCC
>NZ_JADEXR010000040.1 GCF_015206995.1 aff. Roholtiella sp. LEGE 12411
ATCTTCAAAAAATTTTAAAAGTCATTAACCTTTGTCAGACTTAGCTTGTAGCGCTATATTCTTGTTTGTTATTAGCTCTTTTTTCTCGTTTAAAATACTTTTTTTTCATAAGGGGATCGGTAGAACCCTATTTCTTGAGTATTAGTAGTAGGTGTAGTTGGATTCTTTGGAATCTGAGCCAAAGCAACTCCATTAAAAATAGTTACTATTGAAAGTACTATTGCTGGAACTAAAAGCTTTATCTTCATTTATTTTGAACCTATTAGTATTAAGTAGAAGGGTTTAATTATAGCAAAGCTTGTAGTAAGCGGCTCTAGCCCTTAAAAACCTTGTATAGAGCGATAAATCGCTCACTACGAACAAAAGTTTTATCTTAAATTTAATTACGTCTACCTACTTACTCATTCTTTCATAACCTTTAACGTGCGTAGACTAGTATCGACACAACCGCTGATAAATCCTCCCATTGTCTGGATTTGTTGCAGGTAATCAAGAACAGATTTGGTAATGATTTCTCCTGGCATTAAAACGGGAATTCCTGGAGGGTAAGGACAGACGATTTCTGCACAGATGCGATCGCTTGTCTTGGCTAAAGGTAATGTTTCACTAACAGCAAAAAAAGCTTCACGAGGAGAATAATGCCCAGAATATCCCATTCTACTTACAAGATTTTGACAGATTGGGGTTCTTAAAGTCAAGTTGTGGCGATACCCTTGGGCAAGAATAGTGAAACCTTGCACTAGTTGCTCAATATCGGCATAGGTGTTGCCCAAACTAATAATAAAAGTGAGATGTTGCAGTGATGAAAATTCAGCGGTAACACCCAATTCTTCATCTAGAATTTCATCTGCCTCAAACCCGGTTAGACCTAAATTAGAAACTGTGACAGTTAGTCGTGTTTTGTCTAAAGCTACAAAGCCAGATGAACTCATCCCCTGTTTGCAAACAAGGGGAGTAGATAATCCAATAATTTGGCTGATTCTGGTTCTAGCTTCCTCTGCAAGTTGCAAAGTGCGAGACATCAGCATGTTTCCGTGCAGTGCCATTTGCTGACGTGCTGCATCCAGGGAAGCTAAAAGTAAATAGCTAGGACTAGTTGACTGCACAAGCTGTAAAGCTTTACTGATGCGATCGCTATCTATTCTATTACCTTGCACGTGCAGCATCGATGCCTGTGTCAAAGCACCAAGTACTTTATGGATGGATTGTACAGTTAAATCAGCGCCAGCAGCTAAGGCTGGGGTGGGTAATTCTGGATGAAAAGCGAAGTGTGCGCCGTGAGCCTCATCAACTAGTAAAGGGATATTGTATTGGTGAGTAATGTGAGCGATCGCGCTCAAATCGCCACAAACACCGTAATATGTTGGGTAAATTGCGAATACAGCTTTAGCATCGGGATGTTGTTGGAGCGCAGATTGCACAGCGCTAGGCGTAATGCTGTGGGCAATATCTAAAGCTGAATCATATTCAGGATTAACAAAAATTGGCATAGCACCAGAGAGAATTAAACCCGCGATCGCAGAAGAATGCACATTTCGAGGCAGGATAATTTTATCGCCCGCGCCGCAGGTAGCGAGAATTGCCGCCTCCACTCCACAGGTAGAGCCATTGACTAAAAACCATGTTTGTGATGCGCCAAAGGCCTCAGCCGCCAGTTGTTGCGATTCCTGGATGACGCCTTGGGGTGCAAAAAGATGATCTAAATCTGCCAACTCGGTTAAATCAGCGCGAAATACAGCTTTACCCAGTAAATCAGCTAATGGTTGAGAAATGCCCTCACCTTGCTTATGTCCTGGGGTGTAAAAGGGAGCGTGGGGACGTGCTGCATTAGCTTTTAAGGCGTCTAATAAGGGTGTTTGGTTTTGATTGAGCATTAGTCTCCCACAAAAGTCAAACTTAACATTACCTTAATCCTTACTTGAGCCTGAGTTGCTATGTTCCTTTTATTTGCTTGAGCACGCTGGGGATAAGTCAAAAAAAGCCACTAAATTTTTTTGTGCTACTGGCAATTGACCCTCCTGAATGCCAACAGTATCGACATCTAAAAGTAGGGGTGAATATGGAACTGAGAAATTACGCTCATCTGTTATCCAATCGGTGCAGACGGCGGAGTTTTTTGCTGGGTGCAGGATTCTTAACCGGGTTAGCGGTAACTAGCCAAGGGCTTCCAGCATTAGCGAAATCGAGGTTTTCTGACTATCCGTTCAGTCTTGGCGTCGCCTCTGGTGATCCTTTGCCAGATGGTATTGTGTTATGGACACGACTCGCTCCCGCTCCACTGTTTGGCGGTGGAATGCCACTAAGAAATGTTGTAGTGCGGTGGCAAATTGCGCTTGACGAGAATATGAGGAAAGTGGTGCAACGAGGGAAAACGCTGGCGACTCCAGAATTAGCACACTCGGTACACGTGGATGTACGTGGGCTGGAGCCTGAATGTTGGTATTGGTACCAATTTAAAGTAGGTAATGAAGTTAGCCCCATTGGGCGAACTCGTACAGCTAGCGCATTCCATAGTTACATCAAACAACTAAACTTTGCCTTCGTTTCCTGTCAAGATTGGCAAAACGGCTACTACACAGCCTATCGGCATCTAATTGATGAAGACCTGGACTTAGTTGTGCATCTTGGTGATTATATTTACGAATATGGGCCGCAATCTGGTGGGCCACGCCAACATAACAGCCCAGAAATAGTCACCCTTACTGATTATCGCAACCGCCACGCTTTGTACAAGACTGACGTGAATCTGCAAGCTGCTCATGCAGCCTTTCCCTGGATAGTCACTTGGGATGATCATGAAGTTGACAACAACTACGCCAACTTGATACCCGAAGATGACCAAAGCCAGCAAGCATTTGTGGCGCGGCGAGCCAATGCTTACCAAGCTTACTACGAACACATGCCACTGCGTCAGTCTTCGTTGCCCAACGGAGCAAACACGCAGTTGTATCGACGGTTCACTTATGGTGATTTAGCTGAGTTCAGCGTACTAGACACGCGCCAGTATCGCACTGATCAACCCTGTGATGACGGACTCAAACCCCGTTGTGTCCAAGCCTTTGATGTAAATGCTACTATGACAGGGGCAGAGCAAGAGCAGTGGTTATTTAAGGGGTTAGACAAGTCGCGATCGTGCTGGAACGTGATTGCTCAACAGACGATGTTGGCTGAATACGATTTTAATGCCAGCCCAGACGCAGAAGTGTTCAACATGGATCAGTGGGACGGCTACGTAGCTGCACGTAATCGGCTCTTGAGTTTCCTGAACCAACGGCAACCATCCAACCCTGTGGTAATTACTGGAGACATTCATTCGAGTTGGGTACACGATCTGAAGCTTGATTTTAGTCAACCAACCTCAGCGACAGTTGGCACAGAGTTCGTAGGAACTTCGATTACTTCTGACTTTCCGTCCCCATTTATTGCCCCAGTTCAAGCTGCTTTGAGTGACAATCCTCACACCAAGTTTTTCGACGGTGCATTTCGGGGCTACGTCCGTTGCAACCTCACTCCAGAACGTTGGCAAAGTGACTATCGCGCTGTATCCAGCATTACTGATTTTAATGCCTCTATTAGCACCCTAGCTTCGTTTGTAGTTCAAAACGGTCAACCCGGCGCACATCGGACGTGACCAAATCTGAATATCCATAAGCCGAACCCCCCAGATTCCATCTGCGCTGGGTTCTAGTGCGATCGTGTAGAGACGTTGCAATGCAACGTCTCTACATTAGTTCAGATGCAATTGATAGCAATAGCGGTAAATTATTAAAGGATAGTATAGCTATTTGGGAGGATGTCAGAATTTGAGGTTGTCATCTAGCTTGGGAAAGTCGAATAATTTAATTAGACCCACCATGATTAATCCCACTGCTATTTCTATACCTGAACCACAGATCCCCACTCCTGAACCGAATCCCTTACCACGTCCCGAACCTGTACCAGGGCCAGGGATTCCTCAACCCTTACCAGAACCAGTACCTGCTCCCATTCCTCAACCGGTTCCAGGGCCAATTCCCCAAACCATACCTGAACCTGTTTGAATTATCTTTAATACTTTAATCCAAAATCCAAAATGCTAAGAGCCGGAATTGTCGGACTTCCCAACGTCGGAAAATCTACTTTATTTAATGCTGTAGTTGCTAATGCCAAAGCAGAAGCGGCTAACTTCCCTTTTTGCACGATTGAACCGAATGTCGGCGTTGTCGCAGTACCGGATGAGCGGTTAAATGTTCTCGCTCAAATTTCTGGTTCGGCACAAATTATCCCAGCGCGTGTTGAGTTTGTAGATATTGCTGGTTTGGTTAAAGGTGCAAGTCAGGGTGAGGGACTAGGTAATCAATTCCTGTCCCACATCCGGGAAGTCGATGCTATTGTCCATGTAGTGCGTTGTTTTGAAAATGACGATATTATCCATGTTGCCGGTTCTGTTGACCCAGCGCGAGATATTGAAATCATTAATATAGAATTGGGTTTATCAGATTTAGCCCAAATAGAGCGACGAATTGACCGCACTCGCAAACAAGCTCGTACTAGCAAAGATGCACAGTTTGAAGTGACAGTGATGGAAAAATTAGCTGCTGCTTTAAATGAGGGTAAATCTGTACGCCAGGTGAGCTTGAGTGAAGAAGAGGCAGAGATTATTAAAGGATTAGACTTGCTCACTTATAAACCGATTATCTATGCTGCTAATGTCTCTGAAGATGAGTTGGCAACGGGTAATGATTTTGTTGAAAAAGTTCGGCAAATTGCAACAACCGAAAATGCCCAAGTTGTGATAGTTTCTGCTCAAGTTGAAGCTGAATTAGTTGAATTACCAGAAGAAGATAAAGCCGATTTCCTGGCATCGCTGGGAGTACAAGAAGGTGGCTTGAAATCTTTAATTCGTGCTACTTACGCCCTTTTAGGTTTACGGACATATTTTACCTGTGGCCCCAAAGAAACCCGTGCTTGGACAATTCATGCGGGAATGTCTGCACCACAAGCTGCGGGTGTAATTCATACTGATTTCGAGCGAGGATTTATTCGCGCTGAAACCGTTGCTTATAAAGATTTAGTGGCGACTGGTGCAATGAATGCTGCAAAGGAAAAAGGATTAGTTCGTAGTGAAGGTAAAGAGTACGTTGTGCAGGAAGGGGATGTGTTGTTATTCCGATTTAATGTGTAGATGTAACTGATAAGTTGCCGTAACCCACACTAAGTTGCGATCGCCTGATGCCTGATGTTAGATCCATCGCAATTCACAGCGATCGCTCTTTTTTACCAAAGCAACCTGATCTCACGACATTACTTTCTGTAAAGCCAGCAATAATTCATTGACGGTGTAAGGTTTTGACAAAAATGTAGTGACACCAATACTAGCTATTGTGCTGATCTTATTACTGGACATTAGCCCTGTGGTGGCAATGATTCTGACTTGTGGGTTAATTCTTTGTAAAGTCCGAATGGCGGTTAAACCATCTAGTGATGGTAACATGATATCCATCAATACAGCACTAATTTCCTCCGTATGTTTGGCGTATAGTGCGATCGCCTCAATGCCATCATCGGCAATTATGGTCTTATAGTTGTGAGTTTCCAGAGATGTTTTAGTAACCTCTTGAATGGCGGGTTCATCATCCACAATCAGAATTAATTCTCCATGCCCTGGGGGTAGTGCTAAGCTTTTAGCGTTAAGTGTTACCATTTCCTCTGCGGCTGGTAAGTAGACCTTAAAGCAAGTGCCATTTCCTACTTCGCTATATACATTTACAAAACCTCTGTGGCTTTTGATGATCCCGATTACGGTGGAAAGTCCCAATCCCGTGCCTTTTCCCACTTCTTTTGTGGTAAAGAATGGCTCGAAAATTCTATCTAAGATTTCCGCAGGAATGCCAATTCCAGTATCGGAGACAGTAATCAATACATAAGGCCCAATTTTGGCTTCCAGATTCATGCGGACATAATTTTCATCGAAAAACACATTTTCCGCAGAGATTATTAAAGTACCCCCATTGGGCATGGCATCACGGGCATTAACGCAGAGATTCATCAGCACTTGATGCATCTGTGTGCTATCTCCAGAAACCGTCCACAAATCCTGTGGTACATCAGTAAGGATTTCAATAGATTTTGGCAGCGTCTCTTTGAGAATCTTGGCAAGTTCCATAATTAGATGTCTGGGTTGCAACGTAATATGCTTCCCTTCTACACCTCGCGCAAATGACAGAACTTGTTTGACTAAATCAGCGCCGCGTTTAGCGTTCATTTCCAGAATTTCTAACAGATGCTGAGTCCGCTCATCAGCATCGGGGAATTTTAGGGGTAGTAGTTGCGCTCCCGCGAGAATCGGCGTCAGAATATTGTTGAGGTCGTGAGCAATGCCACTAGCCAGGGTGCCGATGCTTTCCAGACGTTGAGCACGAAACAGTTGGGCTTCGAGTTGTTTTTTCTCGGTAATATCGGTATCAACTGTGAGAATTGATTTGGGACTTCCCCGCTCATCGTACACCAAGCTCCAGCGACTGGCTACAAGAACTTCTTTGTTAGTTTTGGTAAGTTTAGTTAACTCACCTTGCCACTTGCCTTTACTGATGACTTGCAATAGAGCCGTTTCCATTTCCGGTGAATGTTCGTCATACAAAAGCTCACTAGCATTTTTGCCCCAAGCCTCTGTAGCTTGCCAACCGTAAAGTGTTTCTGCACCTTTGTTCCAAAAGAGAATTTGATTGTTTAAATCTCGCACGCAAATTGCATCAGTGGTGACATCAAGTAATGCAGCTTGTTCCCGAATTTTTTCTTCAGCTAGTTTGCGATCGCTAATATCGATACTAGCGCAAGTCACTCCTACAACTTCTTTCGACTCATTCCGTAATGGCTCTACGGTCAAATCGTAATATCGAGTTCCAGTTGCAGTAGTAATAGATACTTCTTCTCGCGTACCTATGCCCGTATTCAGCACCCCATTTTTAATCGCAATCTGACGTTGAGCATCTTCAGCAGGCATGATATCCGAGTCGTGTTTGCCCAACATGTTCTCAACAGTTAACCAAGAGGAAGGGTTATAAACCCAGGTATAACGTAACTCCCTATCCTGGTGGTAGACAAAGATTGGGGAGTTTTTTAGGGCGACGCGAAATCGCTCCTCACTATGTCGCAGTGCTTCATCTGCTCGTTGACGCTCAATCGCATAACGCATGGAGCGTACTAGCAAGTCGCCAGTTACTTGCCCTTTCACCAAATAATCCTGCGCTCCCTCCTGCATGGCCCTAATTGCTAGGGTTTCATCGTCTATACCTGTCAATACGATGATCGGAGTTGCTTTCGCCTGATAATGAGTTCTAAGGAAGGTTTCCAGTCCTTGGCTATCTGGCAAAGATAAATCTAAGAGAATTACATCAAAACTTTCTTTTGCTAAATAATTGAGCGCTTCGCAAAGCCGCTCAACAGGCATTAATTCAACTCGAACTGTGCCAACTTTATTTAAGAACTCCTGCAACAAAAAGACGTCGCCAGGGTTATCTTCTACTAATAAGACTTTAATAATTTCGTCTGCCATATCCATCACTCCGGTGGCAGTTTGACGATCACAAACCAAAAATTTTCTATCGATTGTACAATTTTAGCGAATTGATCGAAGTCAACGGGCTTAGTAATGTAGCAGTTGGCAGCCAGGTTATAGGCTTTGATGATGTCTTCTTCGGCTTGGGAAGTCGTGAGAATGACCACAGGAATACGCTTGAGGTTGATATCCGATTTGATTTCTGCCAGTACCTCTCGCCCGTCTTTTTTGGGTAGGTTTAAATCGAGCAGTACAATATCTGGATGTACCGCTGTTGCGTATTTTTCCTGTTTTCGTAAAAAGGCCATTGCCTCTACCCCATCTTCGACCACATTTAGATGAATCGAGATTTTGCTATCTTCCAGAGCGATGCGAGTGAGTTGGGCATCGCCAGGATTGTCTTCTACTAACAAAACCTCTATAGGCATAATCGCTGATTTTACACTCACGATTGTTTACCTGTTTTATCTGGAATTGTGAAGTAGAAAATCGAGCCTTGACCCGGTTCCGACTCAACCCAGATAATGCCGCCGTGGCGTTCGATAATTTTTTTACAAATTGCTAGACCGATACCAGTACCCAAATACTTGGCTCTACCGTGCAAGCGCTGAAAAATTACGAAAATGCGTTCGACATACTGGGATTCTATACCAATTCCATTATCGCGCACCCAAAACAACCATTCATCTTCTGATGGGATAATATTTAAACTTTCCTTATCCGCATCTACACCCCCCTTGAGTACACCAATGTGAATTTTTGGGGGCAGATTTTGACGGAATTTGATAGCGTTGCTGATGAGGTTTTGGAAAACCTGTGTCAGTTGAGTAGCATCAGCTATCACTTCGGGTAAAAGGTCGTGGGTGATAACTGCACCACTCTCCTCAATTGCAACTTGGAGATTAGCGATCGCCTGCTTTAAAACAGCACTACAATCAACTGGTACAAAGGGCTGTCCACGGGTGCTAACCCGCGAATAGTTCAACAGATCGTTGATTAAAGTCTGCATTCGGTGTGCTCCGTCTACAGCATAGGCGATGAACTGATCGGCATTGGCATCTAGTTTGCTTTTATATCTTTGCTCTAGCAGTTGTAAATAACTAGTCACCATCCGCAACGGCTCTTGCAAGTCGTGAGAAGCCACGTATGCAAATTGTTCTAATTCGCTATTAGAACGGGCTAGTTCCTGACTGTAGCAGGTTTGTTTTGCTAACAATTGTGCTTGGGATATAGCAATGCCAATTTGGTTAGCCAACTGCTGTAATAACTCTGTCTCAAAGCTATTCCACCGCCGGGGGGTGGCACACTGATGAGCTAGCAACAAGCCCCAAATACCTTCCCTGACAAGAATCGGCACTACCAGATTAGCCCTGATAGCAAACTGTTGGAGAAATTCTCGATGGCATGGTCGAATGTAAGCGCTTTCAATGTCTTCAATCGCACTGACTCTTCCTTGGCGATATCTCTCCAGGTATTCTTCTTTAAAGCAGGAATCGAAAAGATTTTTTCCCAAAATTACCGGCCAACCAGGCAATACTGCCTCTTGTACCACTGTTCCTGAACCATCAGCCCATAGTTGAAAAATCAATACTCGGTCAGCTTGTAGTAGTTTTTGTACCTCTGTCACCGTGGTGCGGAGAATGTCCTCTATTTGTAAAGTTTCTCGAATTTTTACAGTGATTTCCGCAAATAGTTGCGATCGCCGTTCGCTCTGACGTAAGGATGTCTCCGTTTGCTCTAGTTCCTCAGCAAAACGGGATACTTTCGCTAAATTTCGCCTTAGCTCTAACTGGTTGAGCACCTGGCGACTCAGAGCCAGAAGCGCCTCCATTTGTTTTTGGCTCAGTTCTCGTGGAACTCGATCAAGCACACACAGAGTTCCTAGCATGTCTCCCTTGGCAGTAATCAAGGGCACACCTGCATAAAACCGCACATAAGGCTCGGCAATCACCACCGGATTCTTTGCCAACTTTTCGTCAGCTAATGTATCTGTAACTACTACAATGTCCCGCCGTTCTTGGCAAAGATAACATAACCCAACATTCCAGGGCATTTCTAGTACATCTAAACCCACTTTTGCCTTAAACCACTGACGATGTTCATCAATGAAATTGATCAAGGCCATAGGAGTGCCACAAATATATGCGGCTAATTGGGCAAGGCTGTCGTAGGCTTCTTCAGGTTCGGTGTCAAGAATTTGATACTGGCGGAGAGCTTCTAGTCTCACCGCATCTTCATCAGTGCGTTCAGCTTTCATTAACTTTTTTTAATAAATCAAAGTATGCTGTCTATTTAATTTTGGTAAAAAGCAGAGGAATACTTAATAGCAACCCACATTTAAAGTTTCGAGAGTTGCCTTGTGACTTTCAGACTTTTTTGTGTATGTATTCTAAAAGTTTAACGTACATTGAAACTGCGATGCCGTTTTCCTGTTGAGACTAAGAACTCAACAATTCTAGAATTTACTGATATCTATTATCTATGCGATCGCAATTACCCTGTAGTTCTACTAAATACTCAATTCGCCTGGATCCCCATAGTTCAGCTTCATTTTGAAGGTGTATCAAATAATATGGTACGGAATCCGGTTTTGGCGGTGGCGGTTTACTTACTCAGTTGACTGCTAATTCTATTCTAACCGCGACAGATTTTGTCATTCAAGGTTACTAAGTACAACATTGAATTAATTCATAGCGAATAAATTTGGCAAAATTCTACGTCCCTCTGCGTTGAAAAACTAGTATTTGGAAACCCAGAGAAGCGCAAAGGAACACAAAGGTTTAATGCAAGCCTATATTTTCGCAACCAAATGCTGAAATCATCTATTAGACATCTCCAGAAATTAAATATGCATTATCCAAAACCCTTGTAGAGACGTAGCACTGCTACGTCTCTACTGCTACGTCTCTACATTCTTTTTCACCAGGTGTCTACCAAGAGTTGAGGGTGGGGAATGCTGCGTGTTGTTCAAGAGGCACTACTAATTAAACCCGTACTAAAACCGCCTCCCGCAGTTTGCCAATCACATCGCTGAGATTACCCATATTCAGGCGATAACTCAGAGGATGAGCAATTAATCGGGCTGTGCTTTCATACAAAGTGGCAATCTCAACCAAACCATTTTCTCGCAAAGTTCGCCCTGTGGAAACCAAATCGACGATCGCCTCGGACATCCCGGTAATTGGGCCTAACTCTACTGAACCATACAGTGGTACTATTTCTACAGGTAAATCTAAACTGTGGAAATATTCACGAGCGCAATTCACATATTTAGAAGCCACTCGACCATTTGGTGGTAAATCTAAAGGCGATCGGTAAGAACTGGATGCTTTTACCGCTACTGACATACGACAATGCCCAAACTGCAAATCTACCAAATGTGCAACTTGCGGCTGTTTTTCTCGCAGCACATCGTAACCGACAATGCCCAGTTGTGCCTGACCATATTCTACATAAACTGGCACATCCTGCGCCCGTACTAGCAGCCCTTTAGCTTGTCCGCTAGCATCAGGAATTTGAAGTTGGCGAGTCCCTGAATCTAAAAAGGCACTAAAATCTAATCCCACAGATTGTAGCAACCGGATGCTATTTTTAAGTAGTTCCCCTTTTGGCAATGCAACTGTCAGCATTCTTTTTCTTAGTATCGTTGTTGGCGTTTCGGTGAGTCCAGCCCCAGTCTTGGCGGTTTCCATCACGATGGAGACTGGCGAACCCCAAGGGCGGTTCATTAATGAGAATATCTCTATATGCTTACCATAAGCAGTATGAGAATTTTATTAGTTGATGATGAAGTTGAACTAACTGACCCTCTAAGTCGCTTGTTAACTCGCGAGGGTTATACTGTGGATGCCGCTTATGATGGTACAAGTGGTAGCGAATATGCACAAGCAGGCAGTTATGACCTACTAATTTTAGATTGGATGCTACCAGGAAAAACGGGATTAGAGATTTGTCAACAATTGCGACGCCAAGGCAAAACAACTCCCGTTCTGTTTCTCACAGCCAAAGATACTCTAGATGACCGTGTAGAAGGTTTAGATGCTGGTGCGGACGACTATTTGGTGAAACCGTTTGAACTACGAGAGTTATTAGCCAGAGTTCGTGCTTTGTTGCGCCGTTCCGGTTCCCAAACTTACGACACTATCGGCGGAAGGCTAACTGTAGCGGATTTAGAACTTGATTGTGAAAATCAAGTAGCCTATCGTCAAGGACGCATCATTGAACTATCGCAAAAAGAAAGCCAGCTACTACAATACTTTATGGAACACACTGGACAACTGCTAACTCACGCTCAGATTTTGCAAAATCTGTGGCAAGATGACGAACAACCCAGTAGTAATGTGATCGCGGCATTAATTCGCCTGTTGCGCCGTAAGATTGAGGTGGGTAGAGACTCTCAATTGATTCACACGGTATACGGTAAAGGCTATCGCTTCGGGGCTTCCTCAATAGAAAATTCCTAAATTATTTTATTCGTTCTGTTTGAGTGCCCAATCTAAAACCACGAATTTGCACTATAGACTAAAATTAAACCAATCCTCTTGTCTAGAACACCGATTCAGTATTCAAGATCAGTAAACCAAAAAGTTTTTTAGAAGTGTTACCACCTGGACATTTCAGCTAAAACCAGGGATCTCACAGAACTCACAAAACAACGTTAAATTGAGGATTTCAGACGATACCCCTAGCTACCTTCAAGCGAGCGATCGCTTGATCCCTCTAAAAGCAATGGTGAATACTCCAGATTCACAATGGCTGAAACCCTTGTTTTTACGTTGGTTTTGAAAAGTTTGTGGTTTACTGAAGATAGGAGCGAGAAAAACCGATTATTTCGTAGAGACGTTGCAATGCAACGTCTCTACAGTCAACGATAATTGGTCGTTTTACCGAAAAGAAATCGGGTTTTTGCGATTACTGAATCGATGCTTTAGCGGTAGAACAAAAATGACTGTAACTACCTATAAATGGACAATTGAACGTTATCACCGAGCAATAGAAGTTGCCATTGTCAAACCTTTAGGCGAGGTCTACTTAGAATACCATCCTTACCCCGAAGACATCTTCTGGATTATCGAATTCTCTAAGGCCACCCTGAGCAAAGACTTAGGTGATAAAAAAGACATTTACGCAGAAGCAGGTATTGCTGAATATTGGGTTGTTAATCTTAAAACTGCTCAGATGCATGTATTTCGAGATTTAAAAAATGGACAATACACAACTGAACTAATACTAACCACAGGCACTATTGCTCCCCTAGCGTTTACTGATATATTCGTTCAAGTTCAGCGCTTCATCGGTTTGCCAAGTAAATAATTAAGTTGAATTTGTAATTTATCTCGTAGTTGTTGTGCTTGTCGATAAGCTGCTCCACGCCCTTTAATTGAATTAATATCCTTTTCCAAAGGTTGAATAAAGTAACGCAGACGTGTTCTCATTGCCCAAACTCCCATTGAGGGAAACAAAATTAAGATAAGCATCAAAGGCGAGAAAGGCAAGAAGGGTAATTTAAATAATCCTTGCAATTTTTTAAGGTTAACTGTCCAAGGATGTAGAGATTCACTACCAATGCAAACAACTGGGAGAATGGGAATATGATAGCGATCGCTCAGCTGAATAAAGCTGATATCAAACTTTTGCAGTTGATAGCGTTTTCTCCAACCTTTAAAAGGGCCGCGTAAACCTTCGGGTGCGTATAGGATAATTTTACTTTGGCTGTTGGCGATCGCCTCTTCAAAATCACCGATCTCTGCTCGCACAGCACCTAAAACCTGTGCCCATTTGGGTGGTAGCCACCAAATCACCCAAGGATGTTCAAATAATGGTACACCCGCTAAAGGTTGCACTATCCAACCTCGTGCTTTGCCTAATAAATAACCCAAGGTCAAAAAGTCCCAAGGAAAACACATCCCTGCATGATTCATCGCCACAATCATTGAACCTGTTTGTGGCAAGTTATCAATTTGTTGCAATTCCCCACGAAAATAATATTTAGCTATAAAACTAAGAACTTCTTCACGAAAAGCTTGTTGATACTTTGGATTAAATTCCCCTACTTCTGTTCGTGGTGAACGACAACCAAGACGCAACCAACGCATCATTACTGCTAGATAAAATCCGCCAGGAATTAAAAATAATCCATATTCTAACCAATTCCAACCATCAGGATCGACGTTATAATGCTGCCAGTGGCGGTTAAATAAAATCAACCAGCCCGGAGGATACCAGAGACACAACCAATCAAACCAGCTAAATTTATAGCCTTTATCGGAAGCTTCTTCCAGTTTAGTGTTTAGGAGTTTTTCTGAGTGTTGATTAATCACAACATTAGTGCAGATTAGGCAACATTTAGCAGTATATCTTAACTTAATAGCTTTGCCGTTGACATCTTACCCAAGAAGTAAAATTAACTACATATCTGAGAAGCTAGATATCTGGCAAAAGTTAAAAAATCAGGTATTTTTTGGCAAAAGCAGTGATATTTTGGTAAAAGCTATAAAAGCAAAGTGTCAGATAAAGCATAAACATACAGTACTTTTGTTCTCAATCAGGTGTCGCAACACTACACTCAAAATCTTCCCCAAGCTGGAGACAAATGGCGCGACACGTGTCTTATTCTTCCTACTATGGAATTAAGAAAGCCGCTCAAAATATCAGATTTAATCCGTGAACTTCGGCAGCAACTTGATCTTTCTCAGGAGAAGTTTGCAGCCAAGTTGGGGGTTTCGCTGCGAACAGTCAATCGCTGGGAGAACGGGAATACAGTGCCTTCACCAATGGCACTAAAGCTAATTGAGGAAATGTTACAGAACATGGGTGAACCAGGCAAAAAACTACTGAGGCAGTATTTACCACAAGTGGAACAGGGGGAGGACTCCTGAGATGACGCTGACAGTACCCGAAAAAATTTTGATGATACGCTCTCGGTTACTAACTCATGGTGTGATGATTCTGGCAGTCATGGCGGCGCTATTGCTGACGCCACTATTACAGCCAGTTCTTGAGCCGAGTGTATTTACATTGTTTTATGCTGCTGTGGCAGTTAGTGCCTGGTATGGCGGCATAGTACCGGGAGTGTTGGCGATCGCCTTATCTGTTGTAGTTGCTCTCTACTTTTTGATTGAGCCAGTTTACTCGTTTGAGATCATCAGCCTGAGCATCTTAGTACGATGCATTACGTTCTCACTAGTATCCCTCCTAATTACCATACTCTCCTCAGAGTTGCGAACTGCCAGACGCAAGGCAGAAAAAAACTTGAAGTTGCTGCAAAACAGCAAAATGCGATTTAGCCGACTGCTAGAATCCAACATCATTGGGGTCATTGTCACTGATATAAACGGCTCAATTATTGAAGCCAATGATGCCTTTCTGAAGATGGTTGGCTACACGCAAGAAGATTTATCCACTCACCGTATGAATTGGCGGGAGATGACTCCACCTGAGCACCTTCATTTGAGTGAGAGTTCAGTACAAGAACTCAAAACTACCGGAATATGCCAGCCCTTTGAAAAAGAATACATCCGCAAAAATGGCTCTCGCGTTCCCGTTTTGCTCGGTTCTGCCTTTGTGGGAGACTCTGAAGCAACGTTCATTGGTTTTGTTGTTGATTTGAGCGATCGGCAAGCTGCGCTACGCGAACGCAAACAAGCAGAAGCAGCACTACAGCAAGCCAATCAACAAATCACACGTACCCTAGAAACCATGAGCGATGCGTTTGTGGCGCTAGACCGTGACTGGCAGATTATCTACCAGAATGCAGAAGCAGAGCGAATTAACGGCAAACCTAGGATAGAGATCATCGGGAAGTCGCACTGGGAAGAGTGGCCTGCATCCGTAGGGACAAATATAGAGCACCAGTACCGCCGAGCAATGGCGGAACAAATTCCCCTCCATTTCGAGCATCACTACTACTTTCCACCCAAGCACAACCAGTGGTTTGAGATTCATGCCTACCCTTTTGAAGATGGTCTTAACATTTTCTTCCGCGACATTAGCAAAAACAAGTTAGCAGAACAAACCTTGCAAGAGAAGGAGGAGCGACTAAGGTTAGCTAACGAGCGTTTCGAGTTAGCTGCTGCTGCGGTCAATTGTCTGATCTATGACTGGAATATAGAACAAGATAATGTTGAAAGAACCGAGGGTTTAACCCGAATTTTGGGCTATTCTCTTACCGAAGCCCAACCAACTAGCAGTTGGTGGCGTGAGCTTGTCCATCCAGAGGATTTGCAGCGTACACAAGACGGGGCGATAGTCGCCTTGGCAAATGGCGATCGCTATGTCAATGAGTATCGAGTTCGTCACAAGGATAATCAGTATATTTATGTACTAGATCAAGGGATAGTGGTGCAACGGGACGCTAATGGACAACCCATACGCATAGTTGGCAGCACTACAGATATCAGCGAACGCAAACAAGTAGAGGAGGCACTTCAAGAACAGGAGAAAAAATACCGCTATATATTTGAAGCCACAGGCGTGTCGATTTTTGAACAAGATTTTTCTCTTGTCAAAGCAGCACTTGATGATTTGAAAACCCAAGGCGTTCAAAATTTTCGCACCTTTTTTGCCGAACATCCTGACTTCATTCAACAAGCAGTTGGCATGGTAAGAATTGTCAACGCAAACAATGCGGCTGTGCAAATGTTTGGCGCTCAAGAAAAAAATGATCTCTTGACTTCGCTGCATCAAATATTTTTACCAGAAACCCTAGAGGTATTTGTCAAAGAACTCTTGGCAATTACTGATGAACAAACCTACTTGGAGTCGGAAACAATTCTGCAAACTCTTCAAGGAGAGCGCCTCAATATTATCTTTACAATTACGTTTCCGCCGCCAGCGACCAAATTTGACAGTGTATTGGTGAGCATCATGAATATTACCGCTCACAAACAGGCAGAAGCCACAGTTAAAGATAGTGAGGAGAAGCTCAAGAGTTTTGTAGAAGCCAATGTAGTTGGGATTCTCTTTGGTGATGTAGATGGTGGCATTAGTGAAGCCAATGATGAGTTCTTGCGAATTGTCGGTTATACCCGTGAAGATCTCCAAGCCGGCAGACTATGCTGGATTGAAATGACTCCCCCAGAGTATCTTTATTTAGATGAACTAGCGATCGCCGAAGCCAAGGCTAAGGGAGCCTGTACTCCCTATGAGAAACAATACATTCGTAAGGATGGTTCCCGCATCCCGGTTGTAATTGGCTACACTCTTTTAGGAGCAGCTAGGCACAAATCAGTTGCATTCATTCTTGATATTAGCGAACAGCAAGCCGCACTACGCGATCGCCAGCAAATTGAAAAAGCGCTACGCCAGAGTGAAAAACAATTTCAAGCTTTTATGGACAACAGTCCAGCACCAGCATGGATTACAGATGCTGATGGGTGTGTACTGTATTTAAGTCAAACGTATTTGCGTACATTCGATTTATCAACAAACAAGCCAATCGGCAAAAACATCTTTGAGTTATACCCAGCCCAAATCGCTCAACCGTTCTTCGATAACATCAGAAAAGTCGCCGAAACCAATCAAGTCGTAGAGGCGATCAAGTCTGCTCCCCGCACAGATGGCACAATTGGTGAATTTTTGGTGTATCAGTTTCCAATTGCCGATGCGTCTGAGCATCAACTAGTAGGAGGAGTTGCAATTGATATCACCGAACGGGAACGCGCCCTTCGTGAACGTCAGCTTGCAGAGCAAGCCTTGCAAGAGCGCAGTGAACGTCTCAAACTTCTTTCGGAAACAGCCAGTGATTTGCTTTCAACCGAACGTCCGTTGGATCTAATGAACAGCTTGTTCAGCAAACTCTCGGCGCAGATGGATTTGGATTTTTACTTCCACTATCTCATCGATACGCACGAGAATAAGCAGAGACTTCGCTTAGTATCTTGGAGTGGCATCACTGATGAAGTATTTCAAGAAATTGAATACCTGGAATTTAATGAAAGGATGTGTGGAGTCGTGGCAGAGGAACGACGTCAAATGGTCGTTAACGATGTACTGCACTCTACCCATCCAAGAGCACATATTCTCTGCTCTTTAAAGATTACAGCATACGCAGGTCAACCGTTAATTGCTCAAGGCAAACTGCTGGGCGTACTTTCCTTTGCCAGCCTCTCCCGCACTCATTTTACCCCAGAGGAGATTGCTCTGATGCAAGCCACCTCAGATCAGGTAGCGATCGCTTTGGAACGCGCTGAACTCATGGCTTCGTTACAGCGGCGCAAAGAGCAATTGATTCAAGCGAATCGCATCAAAGATGAATTTTTGGCAGTTCTCTCTCACGAACTTCGCACACCACTCAACCCGATCCTGGGGTGGTCGAAGTTACTGCGAACTAAAAAGTATGATCAAGCAACCACTGATCGCGCTCTCGAAACCATTGAGCGTAATGCCAAGCTCCAAACCCAACTAATCGAAGATTTGCTAGATGTCTCTCGCATTCTGCAAGGCAAACTCAGCCTGAATGTTAGTCCAGTAAATCTGACATCTATGATCGCCGCAGCCATAGAAACCGTACGTCTAGCCGCTGAAGCCAAATCGATTCACCTTCAAACTGTATTTGAACCAAACATCGCAAAGGTGGCGGGCGATTCAAATCGTTTACAGCAAGTCGTCTGGAATCTGGTTTCTAACGCGATTAAATTTACACCCCAAGGTGGACAGGTAGAAATTAGTTTAGCGTCCTCTGGTTCTCAGGCTCAGCTACAAGTTCGTGATACAGGTAAGGGAATTAGCCTTGAATTTTTACCCTATGTATTTGACTACTTCCGACAAGCCGACGGCGCAACTACCAGGAAATTCGGGGGATTGGGGTTAGGATTAGCTATTGTTCGTCACATCGTAGAACTGCATGGCGGCACAGTCAAAGCAGAAAGTTTAGGCGAGGAACAGGGCGCAACTTTTACAGTCCTGCTACCGCTGATGAAAGTTGATTCAAAAAGCCATGAAATTGATCGACAACCTGATGATTCTCCGCATCTAAATGGGCTGAAAGTTCTGCTTGTGGATGATGAAGATGATACGCGAGATTTGATTGCTTTTATTTTAAAGCAGTCTGGTGCAGAGGTAATTCAGGTGGCGTCGGCAATGGAAGCACTACGAGTTATACCCCAGTTCCAGCCACATCTGCTGTTAAGCGATATTGGAATGCCAGAAGTAGACGGCTATATGCTGATGCGTCAAATCAGAGCCATGCTACCAGAGCAAGGAGGGCAAATTCCAGCGATCGCTCTAACTGCTTACGCTGGTGAAGTTGATTACCAACAGGCGATCGCCGCTGGATTTCAGCAGCATATTACTAAACCAGTAGAGCCAGCTAAGTTAATTCGCGCGATCGCTAACCTGATTGATGGTCATAGCAACCTGCAAACCAGCTTACAGCAAGTTTTACACGAATAGACTATAATTCATACCTCTAATAAACTTTGCAATGCGATCGTATCGACTGACAAAAATTAACTCATACCGATTCAATTAATGATTGCAACAAATATTTTGGTAGTAGAGACGTTGCAATGCAACGTCTCTACGTCATTTATCTGTCACATTCTTTTTTTTAAATTGGTATCACCTTATTCTCGTTTCTATGCTCAGCATGGGAATGAATTAAAGAGGGCTGCCGCCTGACGTTACAATAAAAGCAGCAGCTAACCAAGAGACTCAATTAACTTGACAACTCGTTCCTTAACTTCATCACGAACCCGGCGAAAAGTTTCAATTGATTGCCCTTCTGGATCATCAAGTTGCCAATCTTCAAATACATCTCTTAACACCCAAGCTTCTGGTAAATTTACCCCACAACCGCATAAAGAAATCACTGCATCGTAATCTTCGGGCTTGAAATCACTTAAAGGTTTCGATGTTTGATTGCTGATATCAATGCCAATTTCCGACATAATATCAACCGACTTGGGGTCTACATGACTGGATTCCAACCCAGAACTACTAACAGCAATTTTACCTGCTCCTAAAGTACGAGCAAAACCCTCTGCCATTTGGGAACGTCTGGAATTTTTCTTGCAAACAAACATTACTCGTTTCATGATATTTTTAGTTGTTGATCATTTGATAATAGAAAACTTTTATGAACTTTTATTTGCATTAACTTCCAGCGCGCTATTCGCTACCTTGATAGCTTCCTGCGCTGCTTTTTCCTTACGCTCGCTATGGCGGTCTGTTAGATAGTCAACCTGGTCACGCAACAGCAGGGTAAACTTATAGAGTTCTTCCATCACATCGATGACGCGATCGCGGTAAGCTGAATCTTTCATAGTTCCATCTTCGTTAAACTCTTGGTAAGCTTTCGCCACCGAAGATTGATTGGGAATCGTAAACATCCGCATCCAACGCCCCAAAATTCGCAGCGTATTCACAGCATTAAAAGATTGAGAACCACCACTTACTTGCATGATTGCTAAAGTTTTACCTTGAGTTGGTCTAACTGCTCCTAAACTTAAAGGAATCCAATCAATTTGGTTTTTGAGAATGCCAGTAATATTGCCGTGCATCTCAGGAGTAGACCACACTTGACCCTCAGACCATATACTCAATTCGCGTAATTCCTGTACCTGATGATGAGTCTCCGGCACACTACCATAAATAGGTAATTCCAGAGGATTAAAAAACCGGACTTCTGCACCAAATCCCTCCATAATTCTTGCAGCTTCTTCTGCTAACAAGCGGCTATAGGAACGCTCTCGTAAAGAGCCATATAAAAACAATATTCTTGGTGGATGATCAAAAGGAGTCATGGAAATCATTAATCATTTCTAAATCACGTAATTCTTCTTTGTTGAAATCAGACTTCGTATTCATTCGTTGGTGACAAATGACAGCTTTCTTTATTCATTGAAATCTCGAAAACCATTAGAAAGTTGCCCATAAACTATGACTGCTAATTGCGCTCCTAAAATTGGTGCAACCCAATAAACCCAGTGATGCTGCCAAATTCCTCCCACAAGAGCAGGGCCCAATGAACGCGCCGGATTCATACTTGCACCAGTAATTGGCCCCATAAACGCCGCCTCCATTCCCACAGTTAACCCGATCGCCAACCCAGCAAAACCGATGTGTGCGCGGCGATCAAGTCCAGAACCAAAAATGATCAACATCAAAATGAAGGTGAGAACAAACTCTAACAGCAAAGATTGCAACCAATTGTCATTCAGTGGTAAGGTAGCCCCCAAATTGGCAACTCGTCCCAAACTAATTAGCAGAAAAGCTGAAGCTGCGATCGCACCTACTGATTGTGCCAAAATATACGGCAAAACTCGCTGTTTAGGGAAAAAACCACTTGTCCAAAATGCTAATGTCACCGCGGGGTTGAAGTGTGCGCCGCTAATATGCCCGATTCCGTAAATCAACGCCGCAACGACTGCACCAAAAACAAAGCTGATACCAATATGGGTAACAGCACCTTGGCTGAGGTCATTTACCATGACTGCGCCAGTACCTGCAAAAACCAAAATAAAAGTGCCAATTCCTTCCGCTAAAGCCTCCCGTCTGCATTGGGAAACTTCCTTTAAAAATGACTTCATTATCTAAAACTTCGCTTGTTTTCGTAATAACTCCCCAAGCGTCAGATTTAGCTGAGCTTCACCATCAAAAACTGTTCCCACCTTTCCATCATAAAAGTGAACATTATTCAGGTGGTAGCCTTCAGATGGTAAGGGTACATAACCTACGGAGGTTACTATCTTTGGTGCTTCCTCAATGTAGAAATTTATAAAGTCTTTCACTACCGGTTTCTTTTGTGCAGACTCAAAATTAGCGTAGATAAACAAAGGTCGAGACAGTGGCTGATACTGGACTTTTTCCACTGTTTGACGTGATGGCAACACTGCCCCTTTGCCGTTGTCTACAGCAACAGCTTTTAATTTACCTTGGTTTTCTTCGTAATAAGCGTAGCCAAAATAACCTAAAGCATTTGGGTCTTTGCTAATCCCTTTTACTAAAACCTCATCATCCTCGCTAGCTGTATAATCGTTGCGACCAGCTCTAACTTTTCCTACTATTGCTTCTGTGAAATAGTCAAAAGTACCAGATTTCTTACCTGCACCGTACAAAGAAAGTGGACGATCTGGCCAAGACGCACGTACCTGGTTCCAACGGGTGATTTTCCCTTCAGCAGTAGGTTCCCAAATCTTTTTCAATTCTGCGATGGTGATATCTTTTGCCCAGTCGTTTTGTAGATTAACGGCGATGGTAAGCGCATCAAAGGCAATGGGGAACTCGTAATACCTTACGCCATTTTTGTTACAAGCTTCCATCTCTGCTTTCAAAATCGGTCGAGAGGCATTGCTAATATCTGTTTCTCCAGTACAGAATTTTTCAAATCCTCCACTAGTTCCAGAAAAGTTAACTTGAACTTGGGCGTTATTCCTGGGGTCGGCTTGAAACTCTTTCGCGATCGCCTGCGTTATCGGATAAACTGTGCTCGAACCATCAATCTTGATCGTCCTTGCCTTCGTGGAATCACTAACTTGTGTGACATTTGGCGATTGCTGAGTTTGAGTAGATGAATTGGATGTGCTTGTGCAACTTGTCGCAAAAGCCAAAATTCCAACTGCGAGAGCCAATTTTCTTGCTACTGCTTTCATTGACCTCACCTGTATAGCTGATATCAAAGGTATATTTATATCATTTCAAAAAAAATTGATATGTCAATAAGTATGCCGCTACTATACACAAAAATTCATCAATAAAACTTGATGCATTATCTTTACCAAGGTCATTAACCATGATTGCACCAATATTTGCAAACACCGCAGAGGTATCCCCAAGTGGGAGTATTAACTAATCGCAGCGAGAAAGTGCGGGCGTAGCCACACTACTATGGTGAAAATTTGCTAAATATTCTTCTAAAACCCTAAATTGGGAAATATTCAAGCTGTAATAAATCCAGCGCCCTTCCTGACGGGTGTGAACTAAGCCAGCTTCCTTAAGAGTTTTCAAGTGAAAAGACAGTTTCGACTGACTTACTCCCAAGGCTTCACACAAGTCACATACACACAGTTCTTGCTGTCTTAGCAGTTCTAGCACACTAATCCTGAGTGGTTCGGAAAGAGCATGAAATCCCACAGCAATTAAATGAGGGATAGTAGTAACGGAAGTTTGCATGAATTCAATTTCGTCGATAAAAGGATGCTCTCTCTATTCTGAAGTAGAAAATACAGATTCAGAGATTGTAGCGTGGGCATTGCTGTTTATGCTTCTAGGACTTACGCATTGACAGAAAATACCAAACATGGGATATGAATTTCAGCCATTAGAGATTGGTTTTTCGACGCTTTTGAAGCGATCGCCAACCATCAAAGGGTAGTTATAAAAAGCCTGAAACAACCAAATTTAGTTAATACACATGATGGTCTATTTGTACAGTGCGTAAGTCCTAGCTTCTATGGATTTACCAATTTTTGAGAGCAACGCCTACACTGTAAAATTAGCGGTTCACGCACTTACAGCAGTTGGCATTTTCATGAATCATAAGTAGAGACCGTAGATGTAAAGTCTCTACAGGGTTTCGGGTTTTATTATGTGTACTTCATTTACCTAAAATGTGCTGTCATCTCAGGGGAGAATTCTTTTTACATTAGAATAAGCAAGTATTTTTTCATCTACACTCACCAAAGGAACATCATACATTCTTGCTGTTGAAACGATAATTCTATCGGCTGGATCTTTATGAAAATTACCTGGAAGTGAGTATGAATCAATGGCAATTTGGGGAGTGATTGATAGAAGAAGTACTCCTTCTTGTGCAAAAGCAATATTAAACCATTCTTGAATCGAACAGGGAAGAATTAACTTATTTTGGGTAACTAGTCTGCTAATCTCTAACAAACTTATAGAGCAAACACCTAAACCATGAGGTCTTTCCCTATTTATTGCTTCATGGTGGGGAGACGTCAATTTTGAATCATTGTGATTCCACCAAACCCAAATATGAGTATCAAGAATGATCACAAATCATTCACTTCAAAATTCTGATTCATTTCCCAATCATCAGGAGAAATAACGGGTTCACTAGGATCTGCCAAATAAGCATAGGGTTGCATTCTTACAAGAGGATTAACGGCAAATTTGCCTTGATTCTCAGAAGAATACCTAATTTGCCCAAATTTTTCTTCAATACTTTCCCTCAAAATAGAAGAAGCTAGTTCTTCAACAGACATTTCTTTTAAAGCAGCAGCTTTAATTAGAGATTCTTGAGTTTCTTGACTGATGTAAATATTCGTACCAATCATTTTTAACTCTTTCTACTTTTTTACATGATATCAAACATGAGCAGCCAAAATTTTAGTCATGTAATGTTGGGTTTTCTGACTCTATTCAACTAACGAGATCGGCGATCGCTTCGGAATTAGAAACTGTGGTTTCCGGCTGATAGCGGATACCAGCTTGCTTAAAGCGATGTAAAGCTTCACCCAAGCGATCGCAGTCTGCAATCAAACTTATCCGCACATACCCCTCACCTGCAACTCCAAAGGCGTTTCCTGGAGTGACGACAACACCAGTTTGCTGCAATACATCGAGAGCAAAATCTGTTGAACCCATACCAACAGGACACTTCACCCAAAGATACATCGTCGCCTTAGTTTTAGGAATATCCCAACCCAACTGTCCTAATCCTTGAATCAGAAAATCGCGGCGGGTACGATAGCGTTGCTGTACCTCATGCAAATAGACATCTGGTAATTGTAAGGCGGTTTCTGCTGCTGTTTGCAAAGCGGCAAAAATGCCATAATCCAAGTTGGTTTTGAGAGTTCGCAAACCTTGAATTACATGGCGGTTCCCCACCACAAATCCTACACGCCAACCAGCCATATTATAGGTTTTAGATAAGGTGTGAAATTCCACACCAATTTCTTTGGCGCCGGGAATTTCTAGCAAGCTAGTTGGCTGATAACCATCAAAAGCTAACTCGGCATAACACAAATCATGCACCAGCAGAATTTCATACTTGCGGGCAAAGGCGACGATTTCTTCAAAAAATTCGCGGGGTGCAGTGGCAGCAGTGGGATTGCTGGGATAGTTGAAATAGAGAATTTTGGCTTGTCTTGCAACCTCGTCAGGAATGGCAGCTAAATCAATTAACCAGTCATTCTCTGGTTTGAGAATCAGGCTATGGATTTTACCACCAGCAATTATTGGGCCGCGAAAATGTGCTGGATAAGCGGGAGAAGGAACCAGAACGACATCACCAGGATTGATGTAGGCGATCGCCAAATGGGTTAATCCTTCTTTAGAACCCAATAGGGGCAAAGCTTCGCTATCGGGATCGAGAATCACACCATAGCGGCGATGATACCAGTTAGTGATGGCACGACGGAAACTAGCAGTGCCTTCAAAAGGAGGATAACCGTGATTAGCGGGATCTCTCAAAGCCGCGATCGCTGCTTCTACCACTGGTTGTGGCGTTGCGCCGTCGGGGTTTCCCATGCCCAAATCAATTAAATCTAGCCCTTGTTCCCGTGCCTTAGCCTTGAGTTCATCTAGACGGGCAAACACGTAAGGTGGCAATGTCTGTATGCGTTCTGCTGGGACTATCCAATTCAAACTCATTCCTCAACCTCATCACTCTTTCCTCTTGTCGAGACTCGACTATTAATCGAGTCTCTGCTTTCTATTGGTGCAGTGGTGGAAACCATTGCAGCCATCAATTGTTCCAGTGCGACTTTAAATGGTAGTCGATGGATGTCAGAATTAGGAGATAGGGCAATTTCAGTCGACCGTTGCAACTCGCCTAATGTGATATTGCCCAATCCCAAATCGCTTAATTTTTGCGGCAGTCCAATTTCTGTATAGAACTTTAATAACTGTTGCCGCGCCGAGCCTGCTAGTTGATTGCCTTGTAGCATTTCTTCCAACCGCAATTGCACCAAGATCCCAAAAGCAACTTTTTCACCGTGAATACTGCCATGTCCCGAAATATGAGTTAAACCATTATGCACAGCATGGGCAGCAACGGTGCGACACTGCGCCCCTCCTAGTCCCCCAACTACCCCAGCGAGTAAAACGGTGGCGTCTACAACTTCTCGCCAAACTTCGCTACCAGGTTCTTTGAGGGCGGCGACTGATTTTTGCAAGAGGATATCTCGCAAAACCCTTGCTTGTTGGACTGCGGCAATGATTAAGGTGTCTTGCAAGTGTCCGCTGCTAACTGAAGCTTCGTACCACTTGGCGATCGCATCACCAATTCCAGCTACTAGGGTGCGTTGTGGTGCAGTTTGAATCAAGTCGTAGTCAAGTATCAGTAAATCGGGACATCGAGACAATGTAACATCGTAAAGAAACGCTCCTGTTTCCGAATAAACATTTGACAAAGCGCTCCACGCGGCACAGGTAGCAGCTGAGGTAGGAATTGTCACTACTGGTAACTGCAACTGCTGCGCGACTAATTTAGCTGTATCTAGTGCTTTACCGCCACCAACACCGATAATTACATCAGCTTTATGTTCTGTTGCGGCTTTCTGTAAAGATTTCAGACTAGCTTCGCAACAATCCACACCATAAGAGGCTTGAGCAATATCTAACTGATGTTCTTCTAAACTTTCTCGCCAACTCTTTTGGCTGTTGTCAAGAGTACGTAAATGTCCAGCAGTAAGTGGATCGCAGTCTTCTCTACCAGAGGCTCCGCCAACACCAAGGCGGTTTCCGTCAATTGCGAACCCCCGAAGGACTAGCCGTGATATATCACCTGTCACAACTAAGGGACGATTTCCCAAAAGGGCGATCTCTTTTGCAGCTGCTTGCAGCACATTGCAACCGCGGATTACCTTGGCTGGGGAAACTGTGAGCGTAAATAACGAACTAGAAGTTTGAGTAGGGGGCATTTTAGTAGAAGATTGATTAGGCATATAACTAGTTTGGCAAAAACTTGATATTTCTTAATCAAATTAAATTTACAGTTAGGGATTTTTGTTGCCACGCTGATTCCAGGATGGCTACTAGCTTGCACCTAACTCAACTAGGTTTTAGTTGTCGATGAAATATACAAAGGCTCTTGCTGACTGGTTGAGCCGTTTAATAAGTGGCTTGAATCTAGGATTGTCATTCGCCTTAAATTCCGAACTATCAATATCAAAGTTTTGAATAACCGTATAATTAATTAACATTACCACTCTCAGATTCCTAAGAAAAGTTATCGAGAATTGCTAATTAGGTGTTATGCGTTAGAAGTAAGCTCATTCATTACTGTACAAATGCATCCTGATGTGGATTAACTAAAATAGGTTGTTTCAGGCTTTTCTTAATTATCCTGCGATCGCAAATAGACCATGCTGTGCCCTTACGAAAGATATGGTTTCTCAGCTTAAATCATGTTTTGTATTTTTTGTCAATGCATAATTCATATTTTAATCGAAAAATATTAATTATTGTATTATAAATTACAAAAAATTATATCATCCTGGTAAAAGTAAATTGTTTTTACCAAGTAGCAGCAGATCTATAAGTTTGGTAATATCTGGCGACCAGCCCTCTGGGTGACGCTTGTGACTTCGTTCGCCTTTGGCGTCGCCCTTTGGGCGTACCCTATCACCCCAGCACGGAATTAAGCAGTGGATTTTGGCAATAGGGCGAATTTATCCGGGTAAATTTCGACTGCTATTTCCGAACTTTCACGAGAAACGAGCGATCGCTTTACCTCACCCAAGTAAACTGGTACAGAAATGCCTGGTTCTGGGTGGATAATGGTACGGCCACGAACTGTCAGCTGGTTATCTTCTCTTGTACCCAAGCGACCATAAGAATATAGATTACTAGCTGCTTGACGTAAAGTCGCTTCTAATTGTGTAGGGGAAATTTGGGGTGATACGGCGATTACTGCTTGTGTTGCCCCATTGTCATAAACTAGAGTGAACCGCACTGCTCCGGGAATGACAGTACGACTCAAAGGGACTATGGAGAGTGCAAATAAACCACCCGTCAGCACCAGCATAAAGCCAGTCGTACCCACAAGCCGAAAGCGGATGCCCCATTTGAGAATAAAAGCCAGAACTGCTAGAGCCGCAAATACCAAGGTAGCAATACCCGACCATTGGGTGTACTGAAGAAAGTTAGCTGTTGTGAGCATAAGGTTGGTTACTGAGGCGTCTTTTTTTCATTACCGACACACTCATTTTACCGATTGCTTACACCATAGGTATTGCCGCAGCCATTACTTGATGGAAGTTATTGATGATAGGACTTACGCAACTGGCACACAAGGCTTCTGGTATAAGGGTCAAGGGTCAAGGGTCAAGGGGAGCCACTGCGCCCTTGCGCTCTTTTGACTTGTTCGCGCAGCGGCGACCACAGGAGAAGCAAGTGGCGTTCAATAATCAAGGTTTTTTGGACTTTTGACCTTTGACTCTGGACAACCTCTGGCGTTAAAAATATGACACTTGCGTAAGTCCTGGATGAATTACTTACCTGAGATGGTATAGGAATCCTATTTGATTTTTGAATAAGCTCCGTACATCTGTAGAGTGTCAAAATCACTCGTTTGTGTGTCTAATAAACCACTCAAATATCCACATTGGTCTCGTTGGAACAGCAGTGCAAATGCACTATGTTTTTAAGCTTCCATTTCCACTCTGAAAAGATAAGGTTTTTTCTTTTTCGCACTAAGCAAGACATTAGTCCTATAACTGTGCTTTGTTCACACATAATTGCTGCATTATTAGAATTTTTATACTAGTTTTATTAATATAATTTTGTTAAAAATATGCTTAATTGAGTAAAAATAATAGACATACAAAAGGGCATCTACAAGAGATGCCCGTCATGCAAGAAAACCCCAGAAGGATTGTTCCTACACCTTCCCAACAATCAGCAACAGTGGCTAATTCGACATTAGCCACACTCACAGGCGTGAATATAGTAATAATATTAACTTAAAACTCTAACTGTCCCCCGTGCATACACGGAAAAACAACTGAGGGTTATTCTAAATATCATTGCTGCTTGCCATTGTTTAACTGACTAGTTTTAATGATCTACAAGCCTACTATAGGATTCCTATTTGATTAAGTGAAAAAACTGCGTACACCTCTAACTCCCTTTTTTCCTGTTCCCTATTCCCTATTCTCCATTCCCTGTCTCTACGAATCAATTCACGAATCAAATGGGATTACTATATCTTTGTCATAGTGATAAACTATTCCACAAATAGCAGCTAAAAGTAACCATGAGAGCATATTCAAACGAAAATCAAATAGAGTTATGTCTACTGTATTGAATAGCACCCAACCGATAAAGACCAAAAGATAACTGAAAAATATTAATCTGTCTTGTTTATCTATATATTTTGACTTTCGCAGCAGTTGAAAACCTGTAATTAAAATCCAACCTAGTAAGCCGCAAAACAAGAGAGTACTTGGAAAACCAGTTTCAGCAGATAGCATCAAAAACAAATTGTGGGGATGACCCAAGGGAATCTGCATTTGCGCTTTATATAGTGTGGTAAAGCTGCGTAAGCCCCAGCCAGTCCAGGGATGCTGCTGAGTCAAAGACCAGGCAAATTCCCACTGAGTTTTTCGCATTAAAGCGACTGGTCTATCTGGATACATATCATCGTTTAATCGCGCCCAAAAGAAAGCAGGAACAACTCTGCGAAATAATTGAGCGACTGGTGAGGGAGCAAAAGCCGCCAAAAGGACACTAGTGACTATACCGACAACGCTACCCACAATAATGCGCCAACCTTGATAGAATGCGTAAGCTAAACAGGCAAAAATAGCGATCGCCCATCCATTCCGCGAGTTGGTAAAAATCAAAGCGATGAAATTTAAAATCTCCGCCACAGTTAGGAAGAGGAGAGGGAGAGGGAGAAAATTTTGACCCTTAACCCTTGACTCTTGACCCTTGACCCTTAATTGCTGATAGTTCTCCAGCCACAACCCTAATCCCAGAGTGAAAACTATCACCAGATAAGCCGCAAAGCTATTAGCGTGCATGAAGATTGAGGCCATGCGGCCGAATGGTTCTCCTCCTGGTGCGATCGTCCACTCTAAGACAATCCACAAAAACTGTAATTTCAAAGTCCAGCCTAAAAACAACTGTCCCAAACCCATAATTGTCAGTGGTAAGGAACCGAGCACCAAAATCCAAGCCATTTGGCGCAATTGAGCAGGTGTTTGAATTAGGGCGCTAAGGCCAACGAAAACTAAAAAGAATGGTAAGAAATTAAATAAGCCAAGGAAAGCCTCTGTTTTGTTATGGGCAAATCCAGCGGTAATGATCAGTAATACACTCAAAAGAGCAAATCCCCAGTTGAGGGGGCGGCGGTTAATTGTGCGGGATTTTTGCAGCCAAGTTAGTAACACTGCAAAACCTAAACCCACAGCCCCCAAAAATGGACTCAATGGAAAAACCAAAAGTCCCAATTGAGTTAAGTTCCAAGAGGATTGTAAACTAGGATCAGGATGATAAAAAGCCTTGTTCAAGCTGGCTCCCAACATTCAGCACGAGTGAGACGAATTTGTGCTAAAGCGAAAATAGTAGGGATAATTCGACCGTAGTTAGTAGCGATCGCTCTCCACCCCAAATCTGCAAAAAACCAAGCCCACATCATCGGCCCAATCACGGCGAACATACTACGAACTGCGCCATAACGGGCTGCATTCAAAGTCATACCCCGCCGGGCCATTTGCATAGCTACATAGTTTTGAAACTGCGCTTTAGCCGCATTTGATCCTGTAAGTGCTGTTTGTTTAGCTACTTCATACGTGGCAAAGTGTATGGCAAATTGCTGGGCAATTTGTTTGAGCACCAGTGGTTGGAGCAGGGAAGTGACAGCGATCGCACTACCTCCTTTAAAAAGCAATCCCAAAGGGTCACGTTGCAATAAAAGTGGTAGCGGCTGTTTTAATTCTGGTTTAATAAGCTGACGTTGCACACGTACAGTCAATTTTTGCTTTTCCTGTTCCGGCAATTTTTTCCACACCTGTCCAAGCAGATGCAAAAATACCTCTGCTTCTAAATCAACAGTTCCTAGTTGATTAGAATAGGGAATTTTTAGATATTTACATACTTGAATTAGAGCTTGTCGGTAAGTTACCTGCTCTGTGCGTCCCCGCAATACCGTCATCCCATCTGCCGCCAAAAAGCGGAAGCGATCTTCTAGTGCGTCTAGCCAAGCTTTACGGTCTTGGCTTTGCACCTCGATAGGTTCCGGTGTGTGAACATAGTCTAGGGGATTGAACTTACGACTAAATAAAATTGCCGTTAAATCTTGCAATTCTTCTTCGGTTGCTAGCTCTAGCGCCATCCTCATCTCATCCAATTTCCTTTCCTCCCTTCTGTGCAGCGTTTCTGTACCCTATTCTACTATTAGCTATTTTGTCCTCTGTTACAAAGTCTGATGTAAGGAAGCCTTAGATCAGACTTTGCGCTTTGTCATTTGATTTCAACTCTATTGATAATAGACTGCTCTTGTTGAGATTGTGCAGCGGCCCTGAGCCTATCTTCGCAAACTACGGGGGTCTAGTGCATCTCTCAACCCATCACCCAGTAGGTTAAATGCTAATACTGTGAGGATAATTAGCACTGCTGGCGGCCAGATTAGCCAAGGTTGCAGCACCAAAATAGAAGCATTGCTTGCCAAAGAAAGCATGTTACCCCAAGAGGGGTCTGGTTGTTGAATGCCCAAGCCGATGAGACTTAGTATCGCTTCTGCGCCAATAAAACTAGGAACCGCAAGAGTCGCGGAGATAACTACATAGGTGGCTGTTTGCGGCAAAACGTGGCGGAGTATGATATATAGTGGGTTCCCACCCATTGCGCGTGCTGCTTGCACAAATTCTCGCTCTTTTATTGATAATACCTGTCCGCGAATTACTCGTGCTAAGCCAGCCCAGCTAATAACCGAAGTAATCACCACAATCAACACAAAACGCTGGGTGCTACTTAAACCAGATGGCAAGACTGCTCCCAAGGTAACTAAAAGATAAATACTGGGGAAAGTCATTAGCACTTCTGCTAAACGCATGATAATGCTATCGGTAACACCGCCAAAATAGCCGGAAATTCCACCTATCAGCAGACCAAGGGGATAGGTAATGATAATACCAAAAATCCCGATAAACATACTGATGCGACCGCCATGCAGCAGGCGACTAAATTGATCGCGACCTTGATCATCAGTGCCTAAAATGTTAAATTTTGCTGTACCTGTTGCGCCAAATAAATGCCAATTCAAGGGTATACCGGGAATAATTGTGGCTTCATCCCAGGTGGGGGGTACAGGTAAACTTACTTGCAGCAAACGGTATTCTGGCCCAGAGACAAGTAAACGCAAAGGTGAGGGCTTTGTGAAGTCTACGATCAGTTGGCGATCGCCTGTTTCTAGATTTGTATCTCCCTGAGTCGTCGGATAAATATGAGGGCCAATAAACTGCCCTGATTGGGAAACCAAGTATACCTTAGTTGGTGGCAGTAGCGAACCATTGGGTTGAGAAGCATAAGGGTCGTAGGGAGCCACGAAATCAGCCGCAATTACTGCAAAATAGAAAACTAGCAGTAAGATTGCCCCAAATCGTGCCAAAGGATTTTTCTTGAGTCGTCGCCACCAATCCATAATTTTGAGTCAATAGCTAAGGGTCAAAGGTCAAGAGTAGAGACGCGATTAATCGCGTCTGTAAAAGGGTCAAGGATCAATCAGCTGGCTTAGTGTAGATTTTAAAGTTTTGACTTTTGACTCTTGACTCTTGACTAATATTTAAGCATGTAGCTGCTCAACTAAATACCGCTGTTCTTCTTGTTGTTTTTCGTGTTCTACAACAAACACATTTGAGTATAAATTAGCAAGAATTTGTTTTCCTTGCTGCGTTAGTGATAAGTAATGCAGTCCATCTTTGATATAAGGATAGACGCCATGCCAGTAAAATTTGGCGTAATTATGGCGTAAATCGGCAGGGGTTTGATAGCCCAAAACTTTATTCATACCCGTTTCTTCAAACTCGTAGAATAAAGAAGTAATTTTCTTTAAGTAACGCGGATCACTTAATTGCCCAATCAAATCCGCAGCACGTACTAACCCTGCAAAGCTATTTGTATCTTGATGATCCTCTGCCCTTGGTACGGGAAACCGAGTCCATTCAATATTGCTCTTAATTACCTCACCGTCTATCAATTTGTGACCGCCAAAACGCTCATCAATAAACAGCTTTGCTCTATCAACATGATATGGTGTAAGACTAGCATCCGAAGCCCCAGGATTTAGAGTAATCATTCTGCCATTTTTGCCTGTGGCGTACAAGCTTGATGCCTCTCGGTCTTGTCGGCAAACTCCCTTAACATAGCCAATATCATGACATACTAAGGAGATGATAAAATGCAACCAGTCTTCAGTAGAAACACCACCTTCCCTGATGTGTTTGCCACGTAAAATTTCTTGACCCACGAGGGTGACTAGAACAGTGTGTTCAACGTTGTGATAAAGGGCGTCACTATTGGCAATGTTTTCCAAAGCCATATTACCAGCCCAAGCTATAATATCCTCATATTCGTTTTTTAAGCAGCCATAGGTGCGGCGATAACCTTCGCGGATTTGATTTACAAAGGCGTCAATTAGAATTTCAGTGGCATTGAACATATCTGGTTACTCAAGTAGATAGCAATTATTTACTGATTTTATTGATTGATTTCAAAACTTCATAATTTACGGTCGCCCTTGCTGGAATTTAAGACAATACAGATTGCTTATTTGTAACTCAGGTATAGGTGTGGGCGCTAGTTTTCTGTATACTTAGATTAGATAATATGCTGCGTTTGCCTTGTAGAGTAAAGGTTTCAAAGGACTTCTCAAGGGCGTATTGACAGGTGAACAACAGTATATTAAATTACCTATTTGCTGTATTACTCTGATTGCATAAATGTACATTAGCTTAATCAGTTTTTCATATTAATCACTGGTTCGCGGTGATCCAGATACATAAGGTGTGTGACTTACAAAGTGTATACGAGGCGATCAAGTTATTTAGATCAATAAGTGTTTTTC
Source organism: aff. Roholtiella sp. LEGE 12411 (assembly GCF_015206995.1). Taxonomy (GTDB): domain Bacteria; phylum Cyanobacteriota; class Cyanobacteriia; order Cyanobacteriales; family Nostocaceae; genus Komarekiella. The sequence continues at coordinate 33,513 of NZ_JADEXR010000040.1, forward strand.
GTATAAATAGCTACTAAAAACTATGAAAAAATCTCATTTAATGTCATGTGTCAGCGCAATAATGGTTTGGTAATAAACCACCAAACCCATATAAAGTTATCAGTCTGCCACCTACGAGCTAAAAATCTAAATAATTCTAAATTAGTGAGTTGCCAAATTGTGGTATGATAGCCATTGGTTTAAATAAAACCAACAGTTATTTGCGGGTGTAATTCAGTGGTAGAATGTCACCTTCCCAAGGTGAACGTCGTGGGTTCGAGTCCCATCACCCGCTTTCAAATAATTAGTGATTGCTATCTAAACTTAAAGAGGTATTGAACTTACTGTACTAACCCAGCACGCAAAGCAAGTACAGCAGCCTGCGTGCGGTCAGCAACACAGAGTTTATTTAGAATACCTCGAACATGAGTTTTTACAGTACCGACAGTTAGGTAAAGCCTTTTAGCAATTTCTGCATTGTCACATCCAGCAACAATTAACTCCAAAACGTCCATTTCCCGATGAGTTAGGGGATAGCTTTCTATAGTTCTTTCAATTTCTGGGTCAATACCGTCAATTAAAACTCTTTTCCCAGATGTCCCACTATTGCCATCAGGAAAATCCTGACGTATTTGGCGCAGTACGAGATCTGCGATCGCTGGATCGATCCATGAGCTACCTGCGTAGGTCGTTTGCACTGCCTCTACCAATTTCTCACTTTCAATATCCTTCATACAATAAGAATCTGCACCTGCTGCAAAAGCCGCTAAAACAGCCTGCTCACTATTTTGCATTGTTAAAATCAGCAGCTTTGTTGTGTAGTCTTCAGTCTCTGCTTGGTATTGCCTAAATGTACGTGTTAGTTCTATACCATCCATGTCAGGCAAACCAATGTCAATGGTGGCGACATCTGGCTTGAGAGTTTTCAGAAGCTCTATTCCCTCTGCTGCATTAGCTGCTTCCCCAACAATGCTCATTTCTGCTTGGGTTTGTAAAGCAGCCCGTAAGCCGATTCTGGTAAGGTTGTGATCTTCAATTACGAGGATCTTTATTTCACTCATGGATGGTTATTTTGACTGTTATCTATCTAAAACTACAGATGAAAATAGCTTGGTTCTTCTATTCGGGATTTTATCCGAAAAGAAAGGTGTTTGGTATTGTTCACAAAACTTCATATATCATCAGTTACAAACGACATAATTTTATAACCTTTTTTAAGGTAGTGCTTGAATATAAGAAGGTAATTTCGTCAAAAAATATTTTTATACATTATTCTCATGTAAAGTGACTAGAAAATGATGACTATTAATATACCTAAGAGGTTGTTTGAAAAGTCTAATTTATTACTCACCGGGCGACTGGAAGTCGCGGCTACACAATCAAAACCCACCTCTGTGAGTTAAAAACCCTTGATTTTCATTAGTCCACGGAGGTGGACTTCTCTGCGAGACGCTGTTCGCGTTCGTTTGTGTAGTAGCGAATTCTATTCGCCTAATACTTTTCAAACATCCTCTAAGACCATGAATATAAAATGGACTAAACTACCTCAAGCAAAGACTAAAATACAAATATTGGTTAGTCAATTAGAGGAATAATCTAAAATATTTTGCGTTGTTATATTTAATACGTATTATTTGTAATATACAGTGAAAATATTGAGAAAAATATGATTCTCAATTCCGAAAACTTTAAACGAACTTATGGATCATGATGATATTAACGCTGGTGAAGTAAGCTATTACTAGATTTGCTAGGGATAGCCAAGCACTTCTTTTTTTTATTAGCCATGTCTTTAACCAAAACTTCCAAAAAAGATAGAATTCTCGTTGTAGATGACGTTTTTGACAATTTGTTGATCTTAGAAGCAGTCCTAGAGGATAAGAACTATGAACTTATCTTGGTGGAAGACAGTAAAACTGCTTTGAGTATGGTTGAGCAATCGCCGCCAGACTTAATACTGTTAGATGTGATGATGCCTGAAATAGATGGCTATGAATTTGCTAGACGCATCCGACAGAATCAGGCGTTACCGTTTATCCCGATTCTGCTAATTACAGCTCACTATGAGTCTAGCGTTGTGGAAGGACTTGATGCTGGTGCAGATGACTTCATTCGTAAACCATTCGATCCAGATGAACTACATGCACGGGTGCGATCGCTCCTCCGCCTCAAGCATAGTATCGACGAACGAGATCAGATGGCTAATCTGCGAGCCGATTTTGTCTCCCGTTTTACTCACGATTTACGCATACCTCTAGTAGCCTCCAACAGGATATTAAAATTACTGCTAGAAGGTAGGTTTTGCGATGTTTCACCACAATTGCAAGAAATAATTAGTACCATGATTGGCAGTAACCAAGACTTGCTGGAAATGGTAAACACTTTGCTAGAAGTTTATCGTCATGAGGCTGGCTGTAAAACTTTAAAAATTTCTCCCTGCAATATTCAAGAATTGGTTAGTGAAGTTGCTCAGGAGTTAACTCCCTTAGCAGAAGAAAAAGGATTAGCTCTAAACATTGAATTAGCAGAAAAAACAATTGATCAAGACGAACCTGGAAGCATTGTAATGAGCGATCGCGTAGAGATGCGGCGAGTTCTGACAAATATTGTAGGCAATGCCATCAAATTTACAGATAAAGGTTTTGTAGATATTCACTGCCATGTCACTGCATCTAATGTGACTATTGATATTCAAGATACAGGGCCGGGAATTTCTAAACAAGACCAGGCAATATTATTTGAGCGATTTCGCCAGGGTAAACACCAGCGTTCCGGTAGTGGTTTGGGATTATATCTATCTCGCTGCATTGTCGAAGCACATCAAGGCACAATTCATGTAATATCTGAACCAGGACAGGGTAGTACATTCACTATACGTCTACCTGTGGCTGCCAACAAATAGAAATACCCAAGCAAATGATGAAAAAACGTATCGGCTTAATAAGTATTTTTCATTGAACCTCACACGACTCAAAGTCGCGTGATTCCTGCTTCAACGATCTTTGCCTGAATTGCTCCAGGTCTTACAAGTTCTCCACAGGCGTTTAGAGCCTCCGGGATACCCACGGCGGCTGTTAAAATTCTCAACCCCTCACTTAAAATATTTGAACTTGCATTCACGTCTCTCAAGTTGTAGTTATCACAACTAGGGCAAGACCATTCACGCAACTTTAAATCCTTGACTAGTGGATTGATAAAACCACAATGATTACAAGTTTGAGATGAGGGATAAAAAGTACCAACTTTCTGCACAATTCTGTCATGCCACAAAGCTTTATATTCAAGCATGGTAACGAACTTAGACCAACTAGCGTCTGAAATACTCAGTGCTAGTCTGTGATTGTTCACCATGTTGGCAACTCGCAAATCCTCGATACAAATAATGCTGTTTTCTTTGATTAACCGAGTTGACAGCTTGTGCAGAAAGTCATCTCTCAAATTCGTAATCCGTTCGTAGGTATGAGCCAGCTTGATTTTCGCTTTGACTCTATTACTACTACCTTTTACACTGCGGGATAGCTTTTTGTGTGCCTTACGTAGTTTTCTTTTTTGAGTTCTGTAATACTTCGGGTTATCTACTGTTTCACCATTACTAGTAGTTAGATAAGACTTCAGCCCTAAGTCTAAGCCAATATTTGGTGTTACCTGGGGATATTTATCTATCTCAGCTTCACACAGGATACTAGCAATATATTTACCAGATGAAGTGCGACTAATAGTAACGTTTACAAGCTTTCCGGTAATGCATTGAGACTTGTGGAATCTTACCCAACCTACTTTCGGAAGCTTTAAACGATTCTCTATAATTTGAATGTTGCCGTTGGTGAGATTAGTTTTGTAAGACTGTTTACACCCATGCTTCTTTTTAAATTTAGGAAAACCTACACCCTTTTTCCCTTTAATCTTCTTGAAGTCAGCAAAAAAGTTTTTGTATGCTGTCTCTAAATTTTTCAGTGAATTTTGTAAAGCAAACTTATCTACTTCCTTCAACCATTCAATTTCTTTCTTGAGTATAGTTAGCTGTTGACTACAAGTGTTGTAGTTTAAAGTTTTTCCCTCACTTGCATATAACTCTTTCTTCAGCGCCAAAAAGCGGTTGTACACATATCTGGCACAACCAATTGTCTTATTGATTAAGACTTCTTGATTGTGTGTGGGTATGAGAGCAACTTTAAATGCTTTTTGGATGGATGACAATTTCTTGAATTTGCTGAATACGTTTTAATTTTAACACCAAGTCACACTTAATATAGATAGAGCGCCTAACTCATGACTGAAAGTCACGAGTGTGCGGCTTGAAGGCATCAAAAATAAAATAGTGTTCACAGATAATATCTGTGAACACTGAAACCTATGAGGATTCAAATAATATCTAAAGATTTTCGATATTAGTTCGCTAGATAGATCAATAATTTTGCAGCTAAATTCTAAGATAAAAAAGTCAAAAGCGATTCAAACCGCACTTACACGAAAACAGGAGACATTTGTTGTGGGTAATATAATTGCTTGGTTGGTTTTAGGGTTAATTGCAGGTGCGTTAGCCAAATTCTTCTATCCAGGACACCAAGGTGGTGGCATTTTGTCTACCATTATATTGGGAATTTTAGGAGCGGTACTTGGAGGTTATCTAGGACAAGTCCTACTGGGAAGTGGTTCAGCAGCAGCAGCATCCGTAGGAGCTTTATCGATTGGAAGTGTTTTGTTTGCTGTTCTTGGTGCGATGCTACTAATTTTTATTTGGGGTTTACTGACTCGCAGAGCTGTGTAATTTTCTTAGCTTAGCTAACACCATTGTGAAAAATTGCTAGTCAGCAATAAACAGATAAAATGACGTTAGAAAAAGAGCGAAGATCTGTAGGCATTTTTGCTAGACGTTCGGATGCAGAATTAGCGCTTCAGGAACTAAAAGCTACTAATTTTCCAATGCATAAAGTTTCTGTAATTGCGCGAAATGCAGAAGAGCAAAGCAATATTGCTGGTGTTGAAGTTAAAGAAAATACTGGCAATATATCTGAGGAGGGTGCTGCTGTTGGAGCAGTTACTGGAGGTGCATTAGGGAGTCTGACTGGCTTACTAGTTGGTCTAGGTATTTTAGCAATTCCTGGAATAGGGCCAATTATGCTAGCCGGGGCTGAAGCGACAGCGATCGCTACTGCCTTGGCTGGTGGTGTGATTGGTGCAGCCGCAGGGAGTTTGACAGGGGCTTTGATAGGTTTAGGAATTCCTGAAGCGCAAGCCCAGGCTTACAGCGATCTAGTATCGAAAGGTTACTATTTAGTAATAGTCACAGCTACAGAAGCAGAGATTCAGTTTTCTAAAAACATATTCCACCATCGGGGCATTCAAAAGTGGGGTGTTTATGAGATAACTCTACCCCCAAGTAGCCGCTATAAATATGGAATTGGTATTTTTTCTACGCGCCAAGATGCCCAAAAAGCACTTACTGAACTCAAAGCGGCCGGCTTTCCGATGAGTCATGTCACAGTAGTTGCGAAAGATACTGGTACTCTTACTGGTCTTACTGAAGTATATATCAGCAGTTCCAAGGATAACTATGCTGCATTAAAAATTCCTGACGATTTAGCCAAATATTATGAACATCGAGTGACTCTTGGTGATTATCTAGTATTGCTGAATGGTACTGATATTCATATAGCAGGTGCAAGAACTATTTTAGAAAGTCATAGAGCTCAATATTTTCGCATTTATAGCCGACCCATAGTTAATGCGACTAAAAATGATTACCAGGTTATTAATAACAAAACTTACTTTTAGTTAAGTGATAAATTCCAAATTGGTGTAGGGGTATGATGGATAAGCAGTTTGCTCTTCATAATTTTTAAACATATTTAAATTAGGATTTCTATATAATAGCGGTTTCCGCATGAGTAAGGTATAAAAAAATAATTAAGCACAGGGCACGGCATTGCCGTGCCCCTACCCGTGTACTTATTCAAATGAGAATTGCTATAGTATATTTATATAAATATATATAAATTAAGACAAAGCGATCGCAACTTTATCTATGAATTTCCTGTCCGTTATAATTATAATCTATTAAAAATTTGCGCGTCCGGTTAACAGGAATGCAAAACTTTTCAAAACAGTGAAAAGCTCTGTAGGCGGGTTTTCCAACCTAGGAAACTTTCCAAGACAGATAAACACTGATAAATTCGTACCTCAGCAGATTAGGAAATGCTATATCTAGAATAATATACTAAACAAAATTGACAATTGCCAAGAAATGTGAGAAAAGATATTACAAATATCTTTAAAAATTTAGCTTAATCACAATTAAACGAAGTATTACATATTTTCGGATTCTATAGGAATCATATTTGATTTATGAAAAAAATTCAGTACATCTTTATTACTTCTTCTCCATGCCCCATTCCCTATTCTCCATTCCCTGTCTCTACGAGTCAGTTCACGAATCAAATCGGATTACTATAGAGTTAATTAGAATAGTCATAATATCAAGAGAGATAGCGTAAATAATTACCTTATAAAATGTTAAATAGTTTGAAGATTGGAACCAAAATTGGAGTAAGTTTTGCATTGAGCCTGGCAATTCTTACCACAATTGGTCTAATCTCTTACCAAAGCACCAATGAATTAATTGAAACTTCAGACCAAGAAAAACATACTTACCAGGTTTTAAATCAGCTAGATAAGCTGAATTCTCAGCTCATAAATGCTGAGACTGGCCAACGCGGTTACATCATTACTGGCGAACAGCGCTATCTGGAACCTTACAGCGCTGCTATCGAAAGGTTAGATCAACAAATTAGAGAACTTCAGAAGTTAACAGCAGATAATCCTAATCAACAAAATCGGCTTGATAGGTTACAGCCATTGATAACCAAAAGAATGGCTGTGATGAAGAATGTGATTAATATACGGCAAAGCCAAGGCTTGGAAACGGCTCAGAAAGCTATTCTGACAGACAGTGGCAAGCAGTTAATGGATCAGATTCAGAAACTGTTCCAGGCGATGGAAAATGAGGAAAATGTACTGCTGAAGCAGCGTTCTGAAAAAGCACAAGTAGCTACCCAACAAACTATCGCTAGCATTGTCTATGGTATTCCCTCATCTTTTTTAATCTTAGCTTTAGTAGGATTCTTCCTAACCCGACATATTTCAAAACCGTTGAAACAAGTTTCTGATATGGCGGAAAATATTCGGGATGGGGATTTATCAGTAAGTTTGCCACACAGCGATCGCCAGGATGAAATTGGCGTATTAACGCGAACTTTCAACCAGATGATTATTAATCTGCAAAATACAACTCAGAAAAATGAGGAGCAAAAGTGGCTCAAATCTAATTTGGCTGAATTTACCCAAATGCTTCAGGGTCAGCGAAATCTAGAAAGTGTGTCTCGATTGATATTATCAAATCTTGCCCCACTGCTTAGAGCACCACAGGGTGTTTTTTACATAATGGACTCAGTAGACAACCAGCCTATGCTGAAGTTATTGAGTAGCTATGCGTACAAAGAACGCAAACACCTATCAAATGAGTTTCGCTTGGGTGAAGGACTGGTGGGACAGTGTGCTCTAGAAAAACAAAGAATTCTTTTGACTCAAGTTCCCAGTGATTATATTCGCATCAGTTCTGGGTTGGGAGAAGGTTTACCGCTCAATATTATTGTGTTGCCTATACTGTTTGAGACGCAAGTGAAAGCCGTAATTGAGCTTGCGTCTTTTCAGCCTTTTAGCGAGTTATATTTGACATTCTTAGAGCAATTTATTGAAATTCTGGGTGTATTTTTGAATAATATCGCTGCCAACCAGAAAACTCAGCAACTGCTACAAGAATCAGTGAATTTAACACAGGAATTGCAGACCCAGCAAGAAGAACTACAGCAAAGCAATCAACGCTTAGAAGAACAAGCACACGATTTAGAGGAATCAAGATTTCTCTTGAAGCAATCTAACGAGGAATTACAGCAGCTAAATGAAGAGTTAGAAGAAAAAGCAGAATTGTTAGAGGTGCAAAACCGAGAAGTCGCCCGCAAGAATCAGGAAGTTGAACAGTCAAGAAAGTCTTTGGAAGATAAAGCTGAGCAACTGGCATTGTCTTCAAAATATAAATCAGAATTTCTAGCGAATATGTCCCATGAGTTACGGACACCGCTCAATAGTTTGCTGATTTTAGCACGACTATTGTCAGATAACTCTGGGGGCAATTTATCAGACAAGCAGGTGGAATATAGTCGGACAATCTACTCTGCTGGAACTGATTTACTGGAGTTGATCAATGATATTTTAGATTTGGCAAAAATCGAGTCAGGAACTTTGTCGGTAGAGATTTCACGAATACACTTGAGGGATTTGCAGAGTTCTTTAGAGCAGACTTTCTGTCAAGTTGCCCAGAAAAAAGGACTCAGTTTTGCAATTGAATTAGACGATAACTTGCCAGATGCAATTTATAATGACCCGAAACGCCTCCAACAAGTGCTGAAAAACTTGCTGGCTAATGCTTTAAAGTTCACTGAGCAGGGAGGCGTAAAGCTACAAATTAGCATGGCTGCGGAGGCTGCACAACTCGATGGCAAAGGACAAAGCAGCAATCAGACGATAGCCTTTGCAGTCAGCGATACAGGTATTGGCATTCCAGTCGAGAAACAGAAGATTATTTTTGAAGCATTTCAGCAAGCAGATGGCACAACCAGCCGCAAGTTTGGGGGAACTGGCTTAGGTTTGTCAATCAGCCGGGAGCTTGCTCAGCTGTTGGGAGGGAGAATTGGGCTAGTCAGCCAGCCAGGAGAGGGAAGCACATTTACTCTTTACCTACCGCAGACTTATTCAGAAAGTGGAGAAACTACTCAGGAGCAATGGAAAAGGGAGGAAACTAAGCCTCAGACTTCTGTGCATCAGCCTGCAATTTCCGAAATCTCACATACACGAAGCCAACCCCCAGACTCATCTCTATCAGGGAAGCAACTCCCCAATTGGCCTAATGAAGTCGCAGATGATCGGGAAACAATTCAAAGTGGCGATCGCATATTGCTCGTAATTGAGGATGACGACAAATTCGCCCGCATCTTACTAGAAATGGCACGTCAGCAAGGCTTTAAAGTGCTTGTTGCTCTACATAGTAAACAAGGCTTAATACTAGCGCAACAGTTTAAGCCCGATGCGATTACACTGGATATTCACATGCCAGAAATGGACGGTTGGTCGGTACTGGATCGTCTAAAACGCGATCCAGACACCAGACATATACCAGTACACATCCTTTCTGGTGATGATAGACAGCAACGGGGATTACAACTAGGAGCGATTACCTACCTGCAAAAACCTGTCTCTCCAGAAGATTTAACTCAGGTATTAACTGAAATTAAAGGCTTTATTGAGCGTAAGGTAAAAAATCTTTTAGTTATAGAAGATGACCCTGTACAAGCCCAAAGTATTATCGAACTAATCGGCAATAGCGATGTCCAGAGTACGGCAGTGGGTACCGGAGCAGAAGCACTCTCAGTTCTGCGAGCAAATCGCTTTGATTGTATTGTACTGGATCTAGGTTTGCCCGATATGAGCGGGTTTGAACTGATTGAGCAGATTAAGCAAGAATCCAGCCTTTTGAAACTGCCAATTATCATCTACACTGGCAAAGAACTAAATCGGCAAGAAGAAAGCAAGCTCAAGGGACTGGCAGAGACCATTATCATTAAAAATGTGCGATCGCCAGAGCGATTATTAGATGAAACTGCCTTATTCTTGCATCGAGTGCAAGCAGATTTGCCCGCACCTAAACGTCAGATATTAGAGCAACTGCGCCAAACCGATCCAGTGCTAGCTAATCGGAAAATTCTGATTGTGGATGATGATCTGCGTAATATTTTTGCTCTCACTAGTTTCTTAGAAAGTTATCAAATGCAGGTGCTATTTGCAGAAAATGGCAGAGATGGCATTGACATGCTGCAAGCTAATCCCGATATTAATGTAGTTTTAATGGATGTAATGATGCCAGAAATGGATGGTTACGAAACAACTCGCGCCATCCGCCAGCAACAGCAGTTCCGCTCACTGCCAATTATTGCTTTAACTGCCAAAGCCATGCCAGGCGATCGCGACAAGTGCATCGAAGCTGGAGCCTCTGATTACATTACCAAACCTGTGGATACTGAGCAACTGCTTTCACTACTGCGGGTTTGGCTGTATCGGTAGAATTCGTCATTCGTAATGGGCTATGCCCCGCTTTTTTACGAGTTAACGTGAGTTCAACGAGTCATAAAGGCCTCTAAGAGGTTTTACTACGCAAAACTGTGCCTCTGCGCGTCGTAGAGGCACAGACTTGAACTTTTACAACCCTCATACTCCCAGTTGACAAAATTGCTCGCTTTGTGAAAGATGGTTAAGCAATAACTCAGCAGATTCACTCAGTGCAGTCACAAAAATACCTACTTCACTGTCTGCGTCAGATGTCAACCAAGTACCTTTAAGAATAACTTCTACAGAATCAGCATCACAAGAGCAGAGTTGCACAACATGTTCTTGAGCGACATCAGCCAGATAGGGCAAGTTCGCTGGAAGTAGAAAAGTAGCCGTACTTGGTTCAATATAAATCTTTGTATGCGATCGCAGAGCCAGGATTACTCGTGTATTCACCCAATTTTCTAAAGATTCGTTGAGTATCTCTAAGCTAAAGCTATTTTCTGTGTAGGTTAGTTTCAACATCTGGGCTAATTTATATCGAAATTTTTAGTTGTTTACCTATCTATCAGTTGGAATTCTGGTTTCTATGCTTTGGTTTCCTTATTTATAAATATAAATACAGAATGACCTGAGTAATTTCACTGGATAAACGCCGGGTAAATGAAAAGCAGGGGCGCTCTTAGCAAGGGAGCAGGGGGAAAAATCACGCCACTTGCGGGTGAGCTTTGTACCTTTAGTTCCCCCTACCCCCTGCCTCTTATCAAAGAAGCCCTGAAGTGATTTGCAGATTTCCTCAAAGACGTTGTAAAAAAACTAAACAGGGATTGCAACAGAGATTAATTCTGACTTACTCTGGGAAAATTACTATACCAGTTTGACGCCACTTGCTAAAATGGAAAACTGCCAAAGTTTTAATGGTTAGAAAGTCGCTCAGACTTCTTTTTGCATCCAGCTGGCTCCCCAGCATCAGTACCCCACCGATAAACTTGTTCAACAAAACACTTCTTGTATAGCCTAAAACGATGAAAGCATCTGCTAATTTCGACTTTGAAGACGAAAAATTTAATGCACCGCCTTCTCAAGTCATCCCTTGGTGTCAGATGATTAATCCTCGGTATGGCACAGATGGCATTCAGCCTCATGGTTTGGCGATTAAGCTGGATAATGCCCATGCTGTTGGCTTTCAACCAGATGATAATTGGCAGCAGGTGGAGCATGAATTTAGCTCTGGAGTCGAGACTGTCTTGATCACGAGCACTCCCCAATTAGTTATAGTGCGTAGAGGCCCATTGTCTGTCAAAGATCGAGAAACTGGTCTAAAACTGGGTACGCTGAAAGAGAATTATGATGCTTTTTTAGCAGATAAACTTAAGTTTAAAACCTTTACTCGCTATCTAATTTTTTTAGTAGGCGAAAATAAAAAGTTTTTACATGAATCACCACTACAATTAACTCTTAATGGCGTAGCTGGAGCGAGTTTCAGCAAAACCTATTGCGAATTCCAACAAGGTAAAGTCGTCGGTGGGTTTGTTGCTGAACTAGAAAAGGCTTATGCTGTATACCGCAAGCAACCTTTAACGCCAAAAGGCCCCCTATTCCACGCTCACGGGATTTTTTCTCCCATAATTGAGTGTGAAGAAAGAGGCATTGAACCAAATACAGTTCTAGTTGCTTCAACTGTGGATTACAAACATCCTACAGTTGGGACGTTAACACAATACCTGATTGCTTCAGATTCGCTTGAGTCTGCAATAATCTGCAAGACTTTTGAAGAACACAAAGATTTTGGTAAGGAAGTCGTAAAACTAGAAACACCCAAGATGGCGATGGCTGGGGTTTCTAGCTCTTACGTTTACGCTGATGAAGATGATTTCGCTTATCCGCCGTATTAGGGACTGAAAGTTGGGGAGTTGGAGAGTCGGAGAGTGGGGAAGAAGAAGCAATGCCCAATGCCCCATACCCCATGCC